>NZ_JBOY01000142.1:0-21378 GCF_000647775.1 Pseudomonas sp. RL
GGAGGGACGCGCGCCGCCGCAAGCCGAAGCTACGGCGGCGCGGTCTTTCAGTCCGACTTGGCGGCGGCCAGCTCCTGTGTCACACCCCAGCCATCCAGCACGCCACCCAGCGGCTCGACCAGGTCCTCCAGCCCCTGCTCGAAATCGCCGATACCGGCGCGGGTGGCGAACATCACCTTGCTGACCTGCAAGTTCCAGGAACCATCGCTGCGCGCGCTGACCTGGGCATTGAGGGACTCTCCCCGAAAGTTGCGCGCCGCGCGGCGTGCCCCGTCCTCGTCGGGAAAGATGGCGTAGAACTCGATGGGATGGACGCGCGCGAAGTCGAACCCGCTTTCCTTCATGCGACGCAGAACCGTATTGCTGACATCTTCGTGCAAGGTCTTGCCCATGACTGAACGCTCCTCTCGATCGATCGTCTGTCGCACCGCAGAGGCCCATACGTGACAGGCTCGCACCTCGCCCGGCTACCAGACCGGGCAGGTGCCGGCGGGCTCTGTGCCAACGGCTTTGGAGAAGCAGACCGAAGCCGTCCATTGATCCTAGCCGTCCAGGCCGGCCTGCGCGCGGCCTTCCATCTTTTCACGGGCGTGCAACAACCGCTCGGCGGCGTCCAGGCGCAGACGCTCGCGTTCGTCGAAGCGCTCCTCGATCAACCGCTGCAACGCGGCCTCGCGCTCCGCGCCGCTCAGTCCGGGGTGCGCTTCGAGGCGTTGCTTCTCGGTCAGGTAGTCCTTCAGGCGCTGGCGCCATTGCTGTCGCTGGGCATCCAGCACTTCCAGGCGTGCGGTGGCCTCGGCGCCCACCAGTTGCTGGCGAAGCTGGCGAACCTGGGCAGGCGTGGCGTCAGGCCCGAGCCGTTCGGTCTGCACGCGCAGCTCCTGCTGCAACTGCGGCAGCACATGCGCATGCAGCGCCTCGGGCAGTCCGGCGCGCAGCCGGTCGATGGCCTGCGCCTTGCCCGCATCGTCCAGATCGGGGTTCTGGCGGATGGCCAGGCGCTCCAGGCTGAAGCGATTGAAACCTTCCTCGCGGGCGAAGAACGCCTGGTGTGCTTCGGCACTGAACACCCGGGCGCGCAGGGCCTGTACGGCAGCCTCGCGGCTGCGCAGACCATCCAGCGTGGCCAGCTGCGGCAGCTCCTGTTCCAGCTGGGCCAGTTGCTGCTTGTAGTCCAGGTACTGGTCGAGCAGCGCCTGTGCCTGGTTGCGGGCGGGTGCTGCCAGGCTGGCGTCGATGTAGTCACGCAGGCGTTCGAGGGTGCGCTCCAGCGGCTCCTCGCCGATGGCGGCCAGGAAGTAGTCGAACAGGTGGCGAACCTCCTGGGTAACGATCAGATTGCCCGCCGCATCCACCTCGAAGCCGCCATCCACCTCGGTGCCGCGAAAGGACGGCGGCAGGCTGGCCAGCACCGCCTCGGCAGTACGCGATGGCGCTGACGCCGGATCCGGCGGCGACGCCACGGGGGCCGACACCCGCGGCTCAGCCCATTCGAGGCGCGGCGATGGCGCCGGCGTTGCGGACGAACGCCCGAGATAATGGAAGCCGGCATAGCTGACCAGAACAGCCAGCGGCACGACTATCAGCACACGCTTCATAAGCACCTTCCCTGGTTGTGGCGAGCGGCGAGTCCGGGCCTTGCAAGCCCTCAGCCTGAGGCGATTGGCATGCTGGCTGAAGACGGTCAACGAATCGGTATCTCCTTTGCGAAGCGAAGGGGCCGTCCCCGGCCCCTCCGGGGGTCAGAGGCCGTCGTTCTTCAGACGGTTGGCATGCTGGCGGTAGACGGTGACCGGATCGGTCTCGAACAGGCTGGTGAGGCCGAAGAACTGGTTGACCTCGTCCAGGTGGTTCATCCGGTAGTTGTCGCGAATCACCTTGCCCAGGTGCGAGCTGCAGCGCCCGACCATACCGTCGTTGGCCTCGCCGCCGATGAAGGTCAGTGACGCCACGCCCATCATCCCGTCGCTGGGATCCAGCGGATTGGTCAGCGGGCTGGTGCCGCTCCAGGAGTAGTAGTTCACGCCATTGACCTTGTAGGCGCCCTCGCCGCATTTCCTGAGGGGCATGCCCTGCGGGAACTTGGCGTTGAAGCGCGCGGCGCCTTCGCTGTGCAGCGACTCCAGCGAGCCCAGGGAGTCCTGCGGGTTGGTGCTGGGGCTACCGGAGAGGAAATGGATCATCTTGCCGATCTGGTTGACCAGCTCGGAAACGATGGTCTGGGTCAGCGAGCCGTCCGGGAACAGCTTGAGGAAGTCGGCCAGGTCCGAACCGGTGTGCGGTGCGCCGACGCTGGTGGCGGAGGCGATCAGATCCGGGCGCATGGCCGCCACGTAGCGCACGGTGGGGCCGCCGTGGCTGTGGCCGATCAGGTTGACCTTGGGCTTGCCGCTCAGGGCGACGATGTCCTCGACCTGCTCGATCAGTTCCTCGCCGCGCACTTCGGAGGTGTTCAGCTGGCTCACCTCGGTGGTGTAGACGCTGGCGCCGCCACTGCGCAACGCGCCGGGAATGCCGTACCAGTAGTCGATGCCAAGCATGCTGTCCCAGCCGAGCATGCCGTGGGACAGCACGATGGGGTAACGGGTCTTGGTGTAGTCGGATGTTCCAAACAGTCTGTCGAGCAATGAAGCGTGGGCGGCGCCTGTGGTCAGACAGGCCCCGAGGCCCAGGGCCAGCAGGGTGGTGGTCTTCTTCATGGCAATCTCGCAGCAGTTGATGTGAGGCGCAGCGTGCAATGGCCTCCCCGCAACGGGGCTGTACACATCAGCCGTGGGGAGATGGCAGGTTCCATGCCAGTCATCGTGCCTTTCGGCCGAACGCTCTGGCATCCGGGATACCCCCCCGGCAGCCGCCCCACCCAAGGATTGGCCTGTTACAACGGGGAACGCATGCCGGGCCGCGAGAGGCTCCGGCGGGCGTAACGTTTGCGACGGCGCCGCCGCAGCGCCTGGCACGAGCCCAACGAAGGTAGGGGCATGGCACGACACCGCTCGTTACGAAACCAGGCCTCATTGCGAACGGCGCATCGGTAACCGGCGGCCAGGCAGGCTACCGTGTTCTCACTCACGTTCCTGGAGCTTCTGCATGACTGCCTACGTCGACCTGCCCCATCCGCCCGGCACCGCGCAACGCTTGCTGACCGGCGTCCTGCGCACCAGCCTGCGCCTGCTGTTCCGTGGCCTGATCCGTCCGGGGATGCCCATCGCCGGGCAACGCGCGGTGCTGCGCGCACTGACCAGCCTCACGCTACCGGCGCGCGGCGTGACCCGCACTGCGGGCCAACTGGGCGGCATTCCCTGCGAGTGGCATCGCCCGGCACGGGACAACGGCCAGGTCTGGCTGTACCTGCACGGCGGCGGCTATCTGCTGGGCTCGCCCGCCACTCACCGCGCCCTGTGCGGCGCCCTGGCCCGGCAGTGCGGGCTGAGCGTCTGCGCCATCGATTATCGCCTGGCCCCGGAGTACCGCTACCCGGCCCAGCTGATCGACGCCCTGGCCGCCTACCAGGCGCTGCAGGACCAGGGTTATCGACCGGAACAGATCATCCTCGGCGGCGATTCGGCCGGCGGGCATCTGTCGTTGACCACCACCCTGGAGCTCAGGGAGCGCGGCCAGCCGCTGCCCCGGGCACTGGTGTGCTTCTCGCCGGTCACCGACCTCAGCTTCGAGCAGCTGCATCGGCCGCCCGCCGGCGATCCGATGATCAGCCTGCCGTGGATCGAACAGGCCCGCGCGCTGACCGCCCAGCCCGGCAGCGACCCGCGCAAGCCCTCGCTCTCGCCAGTGTTCGCCGACCTCTCCGGCCTGCCGCCGCTGCTGCTGCAGGTGGGCGAGGACGAGCTGCTGCTCAACGACAGCCTGCGCCTGGCCGAACGCGCCCAGGCCGCCGGCGCGGCGTTACGCCTGGAGCGCTACCCCGGTTGCTGGCACGTGTTCCAGGCCCATGTCGGCGTGCTCGACGTGGCCGATCTGGCGGTGCAACGGGTGGCGGAGTTCCTGGCCAATCCGTAGGGTGAACAACGTTCTTCTTGTCCTCCACCAGCGGCCAGGAAAGCGCTGACCGCCCTGCGCACCCACCTGAACCACCCATAACAACAAGAAAGGACCTATCAGCATGCACAACATACTCATCACCGGCGCCGCATCGGGCATCGGCGCCGCCACCGCGCGGCTGTTTCACCGCCAGGGCTGGAGCGTCGGCCTGCTGGATATCGACCGGGGCGCGCTGACCGCGCTGGCCGAGGAGCTGGGCGGCGCCTGGCACCAGGCGCTGGACGTCACCGATGCGGACGCGGTGCGCGAAGCCCTGGAGGCATTCTGCGCCGGGCATGACGGCCAGTTGCGCCTGCTGTTCAACGGTGCCGGCATCCTGCGCTGCGGGCCGTTCGCCGAGCTGGCCCTGGAGGAGCACGCGCGCACCCTGAATATCAACGTGCTCGGCTTGCTCAACCTGTGCCATGCCGCCTTCCCCTACCTGAAGCGCACCGCCAACGCCCAGGTGATCAACATGAGCTCGGCCTCGGCGCAATACGGCGTGCCGAGCATGGCCAGCTACTCGGCCAGCAAGTTCGCGGTGCGCGGGCTGACCGAGGCGCTGGAGCTGGAATGGCGAGAGCACGGCATTCGCGTCGGCGACCTGATGCCGCTGTTCGTGGCCACACCGATGGTCGCCAGCCAGCGGTTCACCCCGCCGGTGATGCGGCGCCTGAGCGTGAAGCTGAATGCCGAGCAGATTGCCCAGGCCGCCTGGCAACAGGCCCACGGCCCGCGGGTGCACCGCCCGGTGGGCTGGCAGTTCCGCCTGCTGTACCTGAGCGGCCAACTGGCCCCGGCCTGGATGAATCGCCTGGTGATGGGCTGGCTGAGCCGGGCCTGAGGCGGGCAACCCAGGGCAGCGTGCGCAATGGCGGTCAGCGTTTTTCCTGGCCGCCGAGGCGGTGTCCACAGAGCAGCCGCAACTGCACAGACGGGCCTGCAATTGAATGGAATGTACCCGCGCGGAATAGTCTTCTGGCTCATGGAAGTCGCGTTCTGAATAAGATTGGAAACTCCAAAATCTTCTCCAAGCCGCAACTTCCGCGCACGACCTCTTCGAAGACAAAAAACCCACCGGAACCCGCCCATCCCTCTCGCCAGATTCACTCCCGAACGCCGCGCAAGTTGCTCCGCCCACGAAATTTTCTGAACTTTTTCGATTTTCCCGAAGCCCCCGTGACACCTGGCCTCCAGGGGGAGTATGCGAGCCAGAACCGCGCCCGGCGCGGCTTCCAAGGGTTGACCAGCCCCCCAACCCTTCTGTTAAGGTTTCGCAGCTCGATCGGATCGAGGTCCATTCACACTGTTTGCACAGGGTGAAATATTCAGCCCCAAGCGAGCGGACCCTGATCGCGAGAATAGAGCGTCAAGTTATTCAAGAATTAATGACGCCTGACGTTTTCATTTCGTTCTGCCCCACTCGAAGAACATTCGAATATGGCAAGAAACATTGAAACCGCACACTTCGAGGGGACTGGCACAGTTGCGCAACGTGGCCGCACGTTCTGCATCCGCCGTGTCTTGTTGTCGCGCACTCGTCTTGCCAGCCCCATTCATCATGCCCTCGCCAGCGGGCCGGCCGTGTGCCGTGTCCCGGCGACCATCCATGGCCGCGCGCCAGGCCTTGGATGAAGGGAGATAGCCAAAGGAGCCTTT
Source organism: Pseudomonas sp. RL (assembly GCF_000647775.1). Taxonomy (NCBI): domain Bacteria; kingdom Pseudomonadati; phylum Pseudomonadota; class Gammaproteobacteria; order Pseudomonadales; family Pseudomonadaceae; genus Pseudomonas; species Pseudomonas sp. RL. The sequence continues at coordinate 5,695 of NZ_JBOY01000142.1, forward strand.
CCATGTCGCATGGAAAAATCGTCGTCGAACATCTGTTCAAGGTGTTCGGCCCCGACCCACAGCAGGCCATCCGCCTCCTCGAACAGGGCCATGACAAGGACCGCATCCTGGCCGACACCGGCAACGTGATCGGCGTCTGCGACGTCTCGTTCAGTGTCCAGGAAGGCGAGATCTTCGTGCTCATGGGCCTCTCCGGCTCGGGCAAGTCCACCCTGATCCGCCTCATCAACCGCCTGGTCGAACCCAGCGCCGGCGCCGTGTTCATCGACGGCCGGGACATCGCCACCCTGCCCGAGGCGCAACTGATCGAACTGCGCCGCCGCGACATGAGCATGGTGTTCCAGTCCTTCGCGCTGATGCCCGGGCGCAGCGTGCTGGACAACGCCGCCTTCGGCCTGGAAGTCGCCGGCGAGCCCCGCGGCGAGCGCGAAGCCCGGGCCATGGCGGTGCTCGAACAGGTCGGCCTGGCCCCCTTCGCCGACAAGTTCCCCCACGAGCTGTCCGGCGGCATGCAGCAGCGCGTCGGCCTGGCCCGCGCGCTGGCCGTGGACCCCTCGCTGATCATCATGGACGAGGCCTTCTCCGCCCTCGACCCGCTCAAGCGCCGCGAAATGCAGGACGTGCTGCTGGAACTGCAACGCCAGCACCGGCGCACCATCCTGTTCGTCTCCCACGACATCGAAGAAGCCCTGCGCATCGGCACGCGCATCGGGATCATGGAAGGCGGCCGGCTGATCCAGGTCGGCACGCCCCAGGAGCTGATCGACAACCCGGTCAACGACTATGTGCGGAACTTCTTCGATGCCGTGGATACCAGCCGCTACCTGACCGCCGGCCAGCTGACCAGCGATGACGTGCCGATGTTCGTGCACAACGGCAAGGCGCCCCGGGCGTCCACCGTGTGCCGTACCCTGGAGGAGCAGAACAAGGCGTTCGGCATCGTCATCGACGAGGACAATACCCTGCGTGGGGTGATCAGCCGTGAACAGGCCGCGCAGTTGGTCCAGGAAGACCAGGGCGCGCGCGTGCACAGCGAATCGCTGGAAAGTGTCGATCCCATGCCCGCCGACGCCTCGCTGGAACAGGTGATCGAGCGCCTGGTGGAAAGCCCCGGCCCGGTGCCAGTGGTCGATGAAGATGGCAACTACTGCGGCGCCATCAGCAAGACCGCCGTGCTCACCCAGTTGAAGGGGGGCCAGGCATGAGCGACAAGACCCTCGACCTCGGCAGCTGGATCAACGACGGCGTGCAGAACCTGCTGGACAACCATGGTGGCGCCTTCGACAGCGCCGGTCAGGTGGTCAGCGGCTTTTCCGAAGGCATCGAAGCGCTGCTGATGCTGCCCCCGGCCTGGCTGCTGATCGCACTGTTCGTAGCCCTGGGCCTGTGGCGCATCGGCGTGCGCTTCGCGCTGTTCACCGCCGTGGCCTTCGCTCTGATCCTGCTGACCGGCTTCTGGGAGCAGACCCTGGTCACCCTCGGCCTGACCTTCTCGGCCACGCTGATCAGCCTACTGCTGGGCGTGCCGCTTGGCATCTGGGCGGCGCGCAGCGACCGCGTGGCCGCCATCATCCGCCCGGTGCTGGACTTCATGCAGACCATGCCGGCGTTCGTCTACCTGATTCCCGCCGCCATGCTGTTCGGCCTGGGCCGCGTGCCGGGCATCCTCGCCACGGTGATCTTCGCCATGCCGCCGGCGGTGCGCCTGACCAACCTGGGCATCCGCCAGGTCAACCGCGAGCTGGTGGAGGCCGGCCAGGCATTCGGCTGCAACCGTCGCCAACTGCTGTTCAAGGTGCAGCTGCCCAACGCGCTGCCGTCGATCATGGCCGGGGTCAACCAGACCATCATGATGGCGCTGTCGATGGTGATCATCGCCTCGATGGTCGGCGCCGGCGGCCTGGGCAACGACGTGCTGGCCAGCATCCAGCGCCTGGACATCGGCCTGGGCTTCGAAAGCGGCATGGCCGTGGTGCTGCTGGCGATCATTCTCGACCGCATCACCGAAAGCTTCGGCACCCCACGTCCGGCGCGCGGCGCGTTGCGCGCCTGGTTCGATCGCCTGTTCACCTCCCGCTCCACGACACAGGAACCGTCATGAACAACCGCCTCACCCTGAGCGGCGCCGCCCTGCTGTGCGCCGCCCTCGCCCAGCCCGCCCTGGCCGCCGAGCCGGCCAGCTGCCAGCCGGTGCGCTTCGCCGAAATCGGCTGGGCCGACATCGCCGCCACCACCGGCGTGGCCATGACCCTCAGTGAAGGGCTGGGCTACCAGCCCCGCAAGGTGATGGCCTCGGTACCGATCGCCTTCACCGGCGTGAAGAACGGCCAGATCGACGCCTTCCTCGGCTACTGGGCGCCGTCCATGGACAGTATCGTGGAGCCGTTCCTGAAGAACGACGGCATCAAGGTACTGCCCACCCCCAACCTGGACGGCGCCAAGTACACCCTGGCGGTGCCCACCTACGCCGCCGAGGCCGGCCTGAAGAGCTTCCAGGACATCGCCCGCTTCAAGGACGCGCTGGGCGGCCGCCTTTACGGCATCGAGCCGGGCAATGACGGCAACCTGCTGATCCAGCAGATGATCGACAACGACCAGTACGGCCTGGGCGGCTTCCGCATGGTGGAATCCAGCGAGGCCGGCATGCTGGTGCAGGTTCAGCGCGCCATTCGCCAGAAGAAGCCGGTGGTGTTCCTCGGCTGGGCGCCGCACCCGATGAACACCCAGTTCGACATCACCTACCTGGATGGCGGCGACGACGTGTTCGGTCCGGACCATGGCGCCGCCAAGGTGTTCACCGTGGTGCCGCCGGACTACGAGACGCGCTGCCCGAACATGGGCCGACTGCTCAACAACCTGCAATTCAGCGTCGAGATCGAAAGCCAGCTGATGGAGAAGGTGCTGGACAAGCAGGACCCGCAGGTGGTCGCCCGCACCTGGCTGAAGGCCAACCCGGCCATCCTCGAGCGCTGGCTCGACGGCGTCACCACCTTCACCGGCGAGGACGGCCTGAGCGCCGTGCGCCGGCACATCGGCCTGTAAGGCTGTCGACAAGGAGACTTCCCATGCTCAAGAAAATCCTCTGCACCGCCGCCCTGGCCCTCGGCCTGACCGCCGGCGCGCACGCCGCCGACAAGCCCACCCTGACCTTCGGCTACGTCAACGGCTGGGACGACAGCGTCGCCACCAGCCACGTGGCGGCCGAGATCCTGCGCAGCAAGCTCGGCTATCCGGTGGAACTCAAGGCGGTGGAAGCCGCCATCATGTGGCAGGGCGTGGCGCGCGGCGACCTGGACGCCACCCTCTCCGCCTGGCTGCCGGCCACCCACGGCGAGTACTACGCGCGCCTGAAGGACAAGGTGGAGCTGCTGGGCGTCAACTACAGCGGCGCACGCATCGGCCTGCTGGTGCCCACCTATATGAATGTGCAGTCCATCGCTGACCTGAACAGCATCAGGAAGGACCTGCGCGGCCAGGTCACCGGCATCGACGCCGGCGCCGGCGTGATGCGTCGCACCGAGGACGCCATCAAGGCCTACGACCTGGACCTCAACCTGATGGCCAGCTCCGGCCCGGCGATGACCGTGGCCCTGGCGCGCGCCGTACAGGCCAACAAGCCCATCGTGGTCACCGGCTGGATTCCGCACTGGATGACCGCCAAGTGGGAGCTGCGCTTCCTGGACGACCCGAAGAAGGTGTTCGGCGATGCCGAGCAGGTGCACAACGCGGTCAATCCCGGCCTGCACGCCAAGGCCCCCGAGGCGGCCGCGTTCCTGAAGAAGTTCGCCTGGCAGGACAAGGAAATCGGCGCGGTGATGCTAGCCATCCGCGACGGCGCCAAGCCCGCCGATGCCGCCCGCGCCTGGGTGGAGCAGAACCCGGAGCGCGTGGCGCAGTGGTTGTGATGACTCAAGGAGCCCCCATGCCCCGCTTCGGCGAACAACTGCTTTACATCGCCGGCCGCCCGGTCGCGGCGACCTCTGGCACCCTCTTCGAATCCATCAACCCGGCCAACGGCGAAGTCCTGGCCCGGGTGCACAGCGCCGGCCGCGACGACGTCGAGCAGGCCGTAACCAGCGCCCGCCAGGGCCAGCAGGTCTGGGCGGCCATGGGCCCCTTCGAGCGCGCCCGCATCCTGCGTCGGGCCGTGGACATCCTGCGCGAGCGCAACGATGAACTGGCGCTGCTGGAAACCCTCGACACCGGCAAGCCGCTGTCGGAAACCCGGAGCGTGGACATCGTCACCGGTGCCGACGTGCTGGAGTACTACGCCGGGCTGATCCCGGCCATCGAAGGCGAACAGATCCCGCTGCGCGAGACGGCCTTCGCCTACACCCGCCGCGAGCCGCTGGGCGTGGTGGCCGGCATCGGCGCCTGGAACTACCCGATCCAGATCGCCCTGTGGAAGTCCGCCCCGGCCCTGGCCGCCGGCAACGCGATGATCTTCAAACCCAGCGAAGTCACCCCGCTTTCCGCCCTGAAGCTGGCCGAGATCTACACCGAGGCCGGCCTGCCCGACGGCGTGTTCAACGTACTCAACGGCAGCGGCGCCGAGGTCGGCCAGTGGCTGGTGGAGCACCCGGGCATCGCCAAGGTGTCCTTCACCGGCGGCACCGTCACCGGTCGCAAGGTGGCGGCCAGCGCCGGCGCCACGCTCAAGGAAACGACCCTGGAGCTGGGTGGCAAGTCGCCGCTGATCATCTGCGCCGACGCCGACCTGGACCGCGCCGCCGACATCGCCATCGCCGCCAACTTCTTCAGCAGCGGCCAGGTGTGCACCAACGGCACCCGGGTGTTCGTGCCGAGCGAGCTGCAGGGCGCGTTCGAGGAAAAGCTGCTGGAGCGCACCCTGCGCATCCAGCCCGGCGACCCGCTGGACCCGGCCACCCGGTTCGGCCCGCTGGTCAGCTTCACCCACATGGAACGCGTGCTGGAGCACATCAACAGCGGCGTGAACGAGGGCGCGCGCGTGCTGGTCGGTGGCGGCCGGGTGCGTGAAGGCGCCTTCTCCGAGGGCGCCTACGTGGCGCCGACCATCTTCAGCGCCTGCCGCGACGACATGCGCATCGTGCGCGAGGAAATCTTCGGCCCGGTGATGTGCGTGCTCGGCTACGACGATGAAGAAGAGGTCATCCGCCGCGCCAACGCCACCGACTACGGCCTGGCCGCCGGCGTGGTGACGCCCGATCTGGCCCGCGCGCACCGGCTGATCCACCGCCTGGAGGCGGGCATCTGCTGGATCAACACCTGGGGCGAATCCCCGGCGCAGATGCCGGTGGGCGGCTACAAGCACTCCGGCATCGGCCGCGAGAACGGCCTGGCCGCGCTGGCCCATTACACACGCATCAAGTCGGTGCAGGTGGAACTGGGCGAGTTCGTCTCGCCGTTCGACTGAACCCCGCGCGCCCCCTGCGAACCGTAGGATCCGCGAGCTTTTGGGTGTAGGGCGGACAACGTTGTTTTTGTCCGCCAAGCGCGGCCTCGGTCGGACGCCATCGGCGGACAGAAGAGCGCTGTCCGTCCTACACCCACAAGCTCGCGGCTGAAGCCCCTCCTACCGGGCCCGTGCAAGCCGTCGCCGGCGGCCGGACAAAGCGCCGACCGCCTACAGGCCCGCGCAATCACTCACCGTAGGGTGGTCATGACAACGCCATGGCCACCGTCTCGAGGAAAGGCAGTTCCCATGGAATTCGACTACATCATCATCGGCGCCGGTTCGGCCGGTAACGTGCTGGCCACGCGCCTGACCGAGGACCCCGAGGTCAGCGTGCTGCTGCTGGAAGCCGGCGGCCCGGACCATCGCCTGGACTTCCGCACCCAGATGCCCGCCGCCCTCGCCTACCCGCTGCAGGGCCGGCGCTACAACTGGGCCTACGAGACCGACCCGGAGCCGCACATGAACCACCGCCGCATGGAATGCGGGCGCGGCAAGGGCCTGGGCGGTTCCTCGCTGATCAACGGCATGTGCTACATCCGCGGCAACGCCCTGGACTTCGACCACTGGGCCCGGGAGCCCGGCCTGGAAGACTGGAGCTACCTCGACTGCCTGCCCTACTTCCGCAAGGCGGAAACCCGCGACAGCGGCGCCAACGACTACCACGGCGACAGCGGCCCGGTGTCGGTGTGCACGCCCAAGGCCGGCAACAACCCGCTGTTCCACGCCATGGTGGAAGCCGGCGAGCAGGCCGGCTACGCGCGCACCGACGACCTCAACGGCTACCGCCAGGAAGGCTTCGGGCCGATGGACCGCACCGTGACGCCCAACGGCCGGCGCGCCAGCACCGCGCGCGGCTACCTGGACCAGGCTCGCCAGCGACCGAACCTGACCATCCGCACCCACGCACTCACCGAGCGCATCCTGTTCGACGGCCTGCGCGCCAGCGGCGTGGCCTACCTGCGCGGCAATTCCAGCCAGCCGGAACAGGCCCGCGCCCGCCGCGAGGTGCTGCTGTGCGCCGGGGCCATCGCCTCGCCGCAGATCCTGCAGCGCTCCGGCGTCGGCCCGGCGCCGCTGCTGCGCGACCTGGACGTGCCGCTGGTGCTCGACCTGCCCGGCGTCGGCGAGAACCTGCAGGACCACCTGGAGATGTACCTGCAGTACGCCTGCAAGCAGCCGGTGTCGCTGTACCCTGCGCTGCAGTGGTGGAACCAGCCGGCCATCGGCGCCCAGTGGCTGTTCGCCGGCCGCGGCATCGGCGCCAGCAACCAGTTCGAGGCGGGCGGTTTCATCCGCACCGACGAATCCTTCGCCTGGCCGAACATCCAGTTCCACTTCCTGCCGGTGGCCATCAACTACAACGGCAGCAACGCGGTGAAGGAACACGGCTTCCAGGCCCACGTCGGCTCCATGCGTTCGCCGAGCCGGGGCCGGGTGCGCGCCCGGTCCCGCGACCCGCGCCAGCATCCGAGCATCCTGTTCAACTACATGAGCCACGCCCAGGACTGGCAGGAATTTCGCGACGCCATCCGCCTGACCCGGGAGATCATCGCCCAGCCCGCGCTGGACGCCTTCCGGGGCCGCGAACTCAGCCCGGGCGCCGAGCTGACGACCGACGCCGAACTGGACGCCTTCGTGCGCGAACGCGCGGAGACCGCCTTCCACCCCTGCGGCACCTGCCGCATGGGCAGCGACGCGCTAGCGGTGACCGACGGCCAGGGCCGCGTGCACGGCCTGTCCGGGCTGCGCGTGGTGGACGCCTCGCTGATGCCGCGCATCATCACCGGCAACCTCAACGCCACCACCATCATGCTGGCGGAGAAGATCGCCGACCGCATCCGTGGCCGCGAACCGCTGCCGCGCAGCACGGTGGCGTATTACGTGGCCGGCGACGCCCCGGCGCGGCGCTTGTAGGGAGGACAACGTCGTTCCGGGCGATATGCACTTCGGCGGCCGGAAAAGCACCGACCGCCTTCACAGAAGGTAGGGCGGACAACGCTTTACCTGTCCGCCGCTGCGCGCCGGGCCGGGGGCTGGAGTGGCGGACAAGAACAACGTTGTCCGCCCTACGCTGGCTTCGGCGGCCGAACGCGCCGCGCACGTCCTACGCCGGGCCTTTAGCCTGGCGGATCAGGGTGTCGCTCAGCGCCAGCGCGGCCTTGGAAAGCTGGTGGCCGGCCAGGTGCAGCAGGCCGATGCGGCGGGTGACCTGCGGTTCATCGAGCGGCAGGCAGCGCGCGCCCAGTTCCTCCATCTGCTCCCGGCACAGGCTCGGCACCGCGCTCACGCCGAGGCCTTCGGCGACCATGCGCCCGACCGTGACCAGTTGATGGCTCTCGAACGCCACCGGCAGCTTGCCGTGGCGGGCGATGATGCTGTCCTCCAGCAGCAGGCGCACCGCCGAGGGCCGCTGCAGGGTGATGAACGGCTCACCGAGCAACTGCGCCCAGCTCAGCCGCTTCAGCCCGGCCAGCGGGCTGTGCGCCGGCACCATGGCGACAAAGCGGTCGTCATATAGCGGCGTGAACTGCAGGCCGTCGAGGGTGGCCGGCTCGAAGGCGATGCCCAGTTCCACGCGACGGTCGCGCACCATCTCCAGCACCTGTTCGTTGATCACGTCGTGCACCGTCACCCCGACCCGTGGATGGGCGGCGCGAAACGCCTTGAGCGCGGCCGGCAGGCGGTTGCCGGCGAACGACGGCATGGCCGCCAGCGCCACGCGGCCGAGCTGCAGGGTGAAATGCTGGCGCAGCAGATCCTCGGCGTTGTCCCAATCAGCCAGCAGGCGCGTGGCGATGGGCAGCAGGGTCTCGCCCTCCGGGGTGAGTGCCACACTCCGGGTGGTACGCACCAGCAGCTGGCCGCCCAGCGACTGCTCCAGGTTCTTGATCGCCAGGCTCAGCGCCGGTTGCGACAGGTGCAGGCGTTCGCAGGCCTGGGCGAAGCTCAGGGTCTGCGCCACGGCGAGGAAGGCGCGCAGCTGCTTGACGGTCATTGTTTTGTTTTCCTGATCAATGGCGAGGAAAAACAAACTTAACAAATAACACCCCAGCACCGAAGCTTGGGCGCACGCTTGGCAGCGCCCCTGCCCTCCCAACAACAACAAGAGGCACCCAAGAATGAGTGGACTCGACAAGCGCGTAGGCAGCTATGCGGAAGCCCTCGATGGCCTGCAGGACGGCATGACCGTGCTGGCCGGCGGCTTCGGTCTGTGTGGCATTCCCGAGAATCTGATCGCCGAGATCCGCCGCCGTGGCGTGCGCGACCTCACCGTGGTCTCCAACAACTGCGGCGTGGACGGCTTCGGCCTCGGCGTGCTGCTGGAAGACCGGCAGATCCGCAAGATGATCGCTTCCTACGTCGGCGAGAACGCCCTGTTCGAGCAGCAACTGCTCAGCGGCGAACTGGAAGTGGAACTCACCCCGCAAGGCACCCTGGCCGAAAAACTGCGCGCCGGCGGCGCCGGCATTCCCGCGTTCTTCACCGCCACCGGCTACGGCACCCCGGTCGCCGAGGGCAAGGAAGTGCGCGAGTTCGACGGCCGTCACTACATCCTCGAACGCGCCATCAAGGGCGACTTCGCCATCGTCAAGGGCTGGAAGGCCGACCACTACGGCAACGTGATCTACCGCCACACCGCGCAGAACTTCAACCCGCTGGCCGCCATGGCCGGACGCATCACCGTGGTGGAAGTGGAAGAGATCGTCGAACCCGGCGAGCTGGACCCGGCGCAGATCCACACCCCCGGCATCTACGTGGACCGCCTGATCCAGGGCACCTTCGAAAAACGCATCGAAAAACGCACGCTGCGCGGCTGAGAGGAGAAATCGCCATGGCACTGACCCGCGAACAGATGGCCCAGCGTGTGGCGCGCGAACTGCGCGACGGCTACTACGTGAACCTCGGCATCGGCATCCCCACCCTGGTGGCCAACTACGTGCCCGAAGGCATGCAGGTGCTGCTGCAGTCGGAGAACGGCCTGCTCGGCATGGGGCCCTTCCCCACCGAGGCCGAGCTGGATGCCGACATGATCAACGCCGGCAAGCAGACGGTCACCGCGCTGCCCGGCGCGGCGATCTTCGACTCCGCCGACTCCTTCGCCATGATCCGTGGCGGCCATGTGGACCTGACCGTGCTCGGCGCCTTCGAGGTCGACGTGCAGGGCAACATCGCCTCCTGGATGATCCCCGGCAAGCTGGTCAAGGGCATGGGCGGCGCCATGGACCTGGTGGCCGGCGCCGAGAACATCATCGTGGTGATGACCCACGCCTCCAAGGACGGCGAGTCCAAGCTGCTGGAACGCTGCAGCCTGCCGTTGACCGGCGCCGGCTGCATCCGCACCGTGCTCACCGACCTGGCCTGGCTGGAAATCGACAACGGCGCCTTCGTCCTGCGCGAGCGCGCGCCGGGAGTGAGCATCGAGGAAATCGTCGCCAAGACCGCCGGTAAACTGATCGTGCCGGACCAGGTCCCGGAAATGCAGTTCTGAACCCTCCCCGGGGCCCGTTTCGGCGCCCCGGACGCATGTCAGGAGTTCCCATGCAAGACGTTGTCATTGTCGCCGCCACCCGTACCGCCATCGGCGCCTTCCAGGGCAGCCTCGCCGAGATTCCCGCCCCGGAGCTCGGCGCCCTCGTCATCCGCCGTCTGCTGGAGCAGACCCGCCTCGACCCGGCCCAGGTCGACGAAGTGATCCTCGGCCAGGTGCTCACCGCCGGCGCCGGCCAGAACCCCGCCCGCCAGGCCGCACTGAAGGCTGGCCTGCCCCACGAAGTCCCGGCACTGACCCTCAACAAGGTCTGCGGCTCGGGCCTCAAGGCCCTGCACCTGGCCGCCCAGGCGATCCGCTGCGGCGACGCCGACGTGGTGATCGCCGGCGGTATGGAAAACATGAGCCAGGCACCCTATGTGCTGCCCAAGGCGCGCACCGGCCTGCGCATGGGCCATGCCCAGCTGCAGGACAGCATGATCCTCGACGGCCTGTGGGACGCCTTCAACGACTACCACATGGGCATCACCGCCGAGAACCTGGTGGAGCAGTACGGCCTGAGCCGCGAGGCCCAGGACGCCTTTGCGGCCGCTTCGCAACAGAAGGCCCTGGCCGCCATCGAAGCCGGCCGCTTCGATGCCGAGATCACCCCGGTGTCGATTCCACAGCGCAAGGGTGAGCCGCTGGTCTTCGCCCGCGACGAGCAACCGCGCGCCGGCACCACTGCCGAGGCGCTGGCCAGACTCAAGCCAGCCTTCAAGAAGGACGGCAGCGTCACCGCCGGCAACGCCTCCAGCCTCAACGACGGCGCCGCCGCTGTACTGCTGATGAGCGCCACCAAGGCCCAGGCCCTCGGCCTGCCGGTGCTGGCGCGCATCGCCGCCTACGCCAGCGCCGGCGTCGACCCCGCGATCATGGGCTACGCCCCGGTGCCGGCCACCCGCCGCTGCCTGGAGAAGGCCGGCTGGCAACTGGCCGACCTGGACCTGATCGAAGCCAACGAGGCCTTCGCCGCCCAGGCGCTGTGCGTCGGCCAGGCCCTCGGCTGGGACGCCGACAAGGTCAACGTCAACGGCGGCGCCATCGCCCTGGGCCATCCCATCGGTGCCTCCGGCTGCCGCATCCTGGTCAGCCTGCTGCACGAAATGCTGCGCCGCGACGCCCGCAAGGGCCTGGCCACGCTGTGCATCGGCGGCGGTCAGGGCGTGGCGCTGGCCATCGAACGCTGATTTCCAAAGGAGACCTGTAAGCGCCCGGCGTGACCGCCGGGCTGCGGCATACCCGCGCCGCACCCCTGGGCGTTACCGCGCCCGACCGATAAAGCCCAACAAACATAAGAAAGAGGCGTCACTCATGTTCAACACCCTCACCCGCATGAGCGTGGGTCTGGTGCAGCGCTACCTGCCCTCACCCTTCGTATTCTCCGCACTGCTCACCCTTGCCGTGCTGATCGCCGGCATGCTCTCCACCGACCAATCCCTGCCACGCATGGTGCAACACTGGAGCGGCGGCTTCTGGACCCTGCTCGGCTTCGCCATGCAGATGGCGCTGATCTTCGTCACCGGCCATGCCCTGGCCAGCGCTCCCATCGTCAACCGTCAGCTCGACCGCCTGGCCGGCATGGCCCGCACGCCCGGGCAGGCCATCATCATGGTCACCCTGGTGGCGCTGGTCGGCTGCTGGGTCAACTGGGGCTTCGGCCTGGTGATCGGCGCGGTGTTCGCCCGCGCCCTGGCCCGCCAGGTGCAGGGGGTTGACTACCCGCTGCTGGTGGCCTCGGCCTACTCCGGCTTCCTGGTCTGGCACGGCGGCCTGGCCGGCTCGATCCCGCTGTCGATGGCCAGTGGTGGCCCCGACCTGGCGCGCATGACCGCCGGTGTGCTCACCAGTCCGGTAAGCATCACCGAGTCGCTGTTCAGCCCGCTGAACCTGACCATCGTCGCCCTGCTGGTGATCGGCCTGCCGCTGCTCAACCGCGCCATGCACCCGCGCCAGGACGCCAAGGTGGCCGACCCGGCCAAGCTGGTGGAAGCGCGCGCCGAGCAGCCGGCCCGGGAAACCCCGGCGCAGCGCCTGGATGACAGCCGCATCCTCGGCCTTGCGCTGGTCGCCCTGGCGGCCATCTACCTGTTCAACCACTTCAGCAGCAAGGGCTTCGTGCTCGGCCTGGACGTGGTGATCGCCATCTTCCTGTTCTGCGGCCTGCTGCTGCACGGAACCCCGGAGCGCTACATGCGCGCGGTGGACGAGAGCGTGCGCGGCATCGGCGGCATCGTCCTGCTGTTCCCCTTCTACGCCGGCATCATGGGCATGATGATGGGCGCCAACGCCGAGGGCATCTCGCTCGGCCGGCAGATCACCGAGGCGTTCATCTCCTGGTCCTCGGCGGACACCTTCCCGCTGCTGGCCTTCCTCAGCGCCGGCGTGGTCAACGTGTTCGTGCCCTCCGGCGGCGGCCAGTGGGCAGTGCAGGGCCCGATCATGCTGCCGGCCGCCCAGGCCCTCGGCGTCTCGCCCACCGTGACCGCCATGGCCATCGCCTGGGGCGACGCCTGGACCAACATGATCCAGCCGTTCTGGGCGCTGCCGCTGCTCGGCATCGTCGGCCTCGGCGCCCGCGACATCATGGGCTACTGCCTGATGATGCTGCTGTACTCGGGCGTGGTGATCTGCGGCGCGTTCTACTTCCTGACCTGATCGCCGGCCGCACCTCCTTGCACCGGGGCGCAACCCCGGTGCATCCCTCATCGCGGCTGAAGCCCCTCCTACGGACCGTGGAGCGGCTTCAGTTACGCTGTGCTTTCAGCAGCGAAACCGCTGCGTGCGCACATGCAGCTCGCGAATCAGCACCGCCAGGCGCTGGGTGGCGGCGGTGGCCTGCTCGGCCATCACCACCGCCTGCTGGCCCTGGTCGGCCAGCGATTGCAGGCTGCGATGAGTGTCGGCCACGGATGCGTTCTGCTCCTCGGTGGCCTCGGCGATCGAGCGGTTCATCTGGAACACCCGCTGCAGGCCGGTCTGCAACTGGCCCAGCTCATGGCGCGCCTGCGCCAGCTGCTGCATGCCTTCCTGGGTGCTCTGCGCACTCTCGGTGATGCGCTCGGCCATCTGGTTGGAGGCCTGGCGCAGCAGGTCGGTGGTCTGCTGGATCTCGGTGGTCGAGCTTTGCGTGCGCTGCGCCAGGGCGCGCACCTCGTCGGCCACCACGGCGAAGCCACGACCCTGCTCGCCGGCCCGTGCCGCCTCGATGGCCGCGTTCAGCGCCAGCAGGTTGGTCTGTTCGGAGATGCCACGAATCACCTCCAGCACATGGGTGATCTCGCCGCTGTGGGTCTGCAGCACCTGCAACTGCTCGATGTTGGCCTGCATGTCCTCGGTCAGCCGGGTGATCGCCGCATGGCTGGCATCGATCTGCCGATGGGCCTGCTCCAGCAGGCGGCTGCCCTGGTCGGACGACACCGCCGCTTCACCGGCGTGCCCGGCGATGCTGTGCACGCTCTGGCTCAGATGATCGAGATCCTGGTTGACCACCCGCAAGGTCGCCTGCTGATCATGGAACGCCTGGGTGGCCTGCACGGCGCCCACTTCCAGCTCGCGGGTGATGCCCTGCACCGCATCGCTGGTCTGGCGTACCGCGCCGAGGGTCTCGCGCAGCCGGCCGAGGAACTGGTTCAGCTGGGCGCACATCTCGCCGATCTCCGCCTGATCCCGGGTCTGCAGCGGCTGGTCCAGTTGCAGGCTGTCGCTGATGCGCTTGAGCTGGCTGCGCAGGTCGTCCAGCGGGCGGGTAAGGCGGCCGGCCAGCGGATAGAGCACTAGCAGGCCCAGCACCAGCAGCGCCAGGCCCACCCCCAGCGTAAGGCGGCGGTTGGCAGTGATGCCGGCCACGGTGTCGCGCACCGGCTGGGTGACCACCAGGTAACGCTGCAGATCCGGCAGGTGCAGCGCGCCGACGAAGGCCGGTTGGCCAGCCAGCTCTATCTGCAGGATCTGAAGCCCCTGATCGCGCACCTTCAGCCAGTCGTTGGCCATCAGCGCCCGGAAGCCCGACTGGCTGGAGAGGTCCAGGCTGCCGGCCTGGCGGGCATCCGGGTGGATATCCACCAGCCCGCTCGGCTGTACCAGCATCACCTGGCCGGACTCGCCGAAGCGGTAGTTGCGGATCATGCTGGCCAGCTGTTCCATGTTCATCGCCCCGCCGGCCACCAGCAACGGACGGCCCTGGTCGTCGGTCTGCGCGCTGCGGTAGTTGACGAAGATCTGCAGGCCCTGGGAACCGAGCGCGTTGGTGTCCAGGTTCAGCTCGTAGGGGGTGTTGCGCTTGAGGTACTCGAAATACCAGCCGTCGTCGGCATTGCCTTCCGACATCGGCCGCCACTGCAGCTTATTGCCTTCCAGATGGTGGTAGCGCACGCCACCATCCGGGGTGCGCACCGCCATGAACACCGCGTTGGCGCCCAGGGCTTTCAGCGTCTGCTCCATGGCCCGGCGCATGTCGGGCAGGCGATCCAGCGGCGCGCCGGCGCGCGCCCAGTCCTGGATGAACACGTTGTTGGCCAACGCCTCGGAACCGTTGATGGCCAGCGTGAGCTGACCGCGAATGCCTGCCGCGATGGTCTGCATGCGCCCCGGCAGTTCCTGCTCCTTCAGCCGGCGCAGCTGATCCTGGCTGGTCAGATACGACTGGAAGCCCACCACCAGCAACACCGTGAGCACCAGCACCAGCGAGGAAACCGCAAACAGGCGCGTGCGCAGCGCCAAACCCTGCCAACCCATCGAATTACTCCCTGAGATTCGAAGCCGTAATGGCCTTTTGATTTGCAGGGTTATCGCTGGGACGTAAGGAAACTGAATAGCGAGCCAGACAGTTATTTTCTGGCGTCAAAAGGGCGCTAAGCTCCGCACATGAACAGCACCACCGGCCTTCTCCACCTCCCCTTCCTGCCGCCCTGGGACTGGCAACAGTTCCAGCGTCACTTCGCCCTGCGCCTGTTGCCTGGCGTGGAAGCACTCAATGCCAACGGCTATTGGCGCAGCCTGCGCATCGGTTCGGTAACCGGCTGGTTTGCGGTGCGTCCGCTGCCGGAAATGAACGCCCTGGAATTGCGGATCAGTCCGTCCGCCATGCCCGCCAGCGCCGCGCTGGTCACCCGGGTGCGGCGCATGTTCGATCTGGATGCCGACCCGCAGGCCATCACTGCGCATTTCTCCGCCGATGCCGTGCTCGGGCCGCTGGTGGCCAGCGCCCCCGGCCTGCGCCTGCCCGCGGCATTCGATCCGTTCGAGCAGGCCGTGCGCGCCATCATCGGCCAGCAAGTCACCGTCAAGGCGGCCGTGACCATCACCAACCGGCTGGTGGCGCGGCTCGGCGAGCCGCTGGCGGATGCGCCCACGGAGGATGGCCCGCAGCGACTCTTTCCCACACCTGAACAGCTCGCCAGCGCCGACCTGTCCGCCATCGGCATGCCCGCCAAACGGGTGCTGGCGTTGCAGCGCCTGGCCGCCGCCGTGGCCGATGGCAGCTTTTCGCTGCACATGGAAGATGGCGCCGACGCGCTGGTCGAACGCCTCTGCGCCCTGCCCGGCATCGGCCCCTGGACCGCCGAGTACATCGCGCTGCGCGGCTTCGGCGCGGTGGATGCCTTCCCCGTCGCCGACCTGGGCCTGCTCAAGTCGCCGGCGTGGGGGCCGGGCGGGATCAGTGCGCGGGAGCTGAAGGCGCGCGCCGAGGCCTGGCGGCCGTGGCGGGCGGGTGCGG
>NZ_JBOY01000143.1:0-4225 GCF_000647775.1 Pseudomonas sp. RL
CTGGACGGCAAAGCCGTCGCAGTCCACCACGGCGACATCGGCGCTGCGCCGGTGGACCAGCAGGTTGGCCGGCTTCAGGTCGATGATGCAGTGGCCCTTGGCATGCAGTTCGGCCACCCGCCGGGCCAGGTTGATGGCCACGTCCAGACGCCAGGCCGTGGCCTGGGGCAACCCCTGCATCTGCCGGCCCCGGGCGCTGAGCACCAGATCCAGCGACACGTGGCTGGCCACGTCCAGCAGCGGCATGGCAAAGCCGACAAACTCCTCGCGCCGATTCAGCAGCAGCGCCTGGGGCCAGGCGAAGTGCCGTGCGGAGGCATCCTCGGGGGCGTGGAGGATCATCTGCCAGACTTTCTGCCGCCGCGTCGGATCCTTGCCCGGCTCGTGGTAGTACTTGAGTGCGTATCGCCCGTCCGGGGTGCGATAGATGGCGCCGTCGGCGCCGCGGTTGATGGCCTTGCCGGTGAGGGTCAGTTGTTCGGTTCGGCCATCGGCCAACCGAAGGGTGTAGCGCCCCTCACGGCTCACGGTGCAACCACACCAGCGTCTTGTCGTCGCTGGTAATGCGGTGGCTGCGCGGATCATCCAGTGTGGCTTGCAGAGCCTGTTCGCCGGCCTCTTGTGGCACGCCGCGCAGATAGTCGTGCACCGGTCGCAGGAAGCCGGCCTCGGGACGCCAGGGCTGGTTGCCGGCGGCAAAGCTGGCCGTGCCATCCGTCATCAGGAACCAGGTCCGAAAGCGCGCGGGCGCGCACATCACCCGCAGGTGGCGGCGCCAGTCGGGCAGGGTGAAGAAGTACGTGGTTTCGGCGAACTCGCCGTTTTCCGGTTCGCTGACCAGATAATCGCCCCAGTTTTCCGGGTTGATACCGAAGATCACCCCATCGCCCAGGTGAAACGCCAGGCTGCCCGCGGGCGTCAGCACCACGCCGCACAGCGTGGCGTGGAAGGCCGCCAGGTCGGCCAGAGGGCTCAGGGCATCGCGGGTGGCCTGCACGGCGGCGGCCACCTGTTCCCAGGCGTCGGGGCTGCGCAGCAAGGCGCGCGGGTCATGCGCCAGGGCATGGGCGACCCTTCGTGCCAGGGTGCGTGCGCCTTCATCCGAGCGGGCCGCGGAACCCGCGCCATCGCAGACGCAGGCAACCAGGCAGCCATCAGTGCGGACCACCTCGAAGGCATCCTGGCAGGGCTGTCCCTGAGCGACGTGGGAGGTGCCGGTCGCCGACGCGCCGACGGCTTGAACGGCCACCTCAGATTTCTACGGTCGCCCAGGAATCCGTACTGGGCAGGCTGATCCTGTCGCCGGGCACGCTGGCGGACACGGTCGACATGCTGCGGCTCAACCAGATGAACAGCTCGCGGAACTGCAGCCCCTTGAGCTTCTTCGGCGACTTGGCGGAAAACTGCCCGAGCGCGGTGAAATCGGCGCCTTCGGTGCCGATCGGAAACACCACCACGCGCTTGTCCGCCTCTTCCTGGCGGCAACGCGCGGCGGCGTTTTCCCAGTCGTAATCGTTCGGGCGGCCGTCGGAAATCATGATGATCCAGGGGCGGGTGCTGGAGATGCCGTTGGCGTCGTATACGGCCTTCTGGTTGCGCACTTCATCCAGCGCCACGTTCATGCCCTTGCCCAGCGGGGTCATGCCGTCGGCCTTGATGACCGGCGGCTGAAAGTCCACGGCGTCCGTCCAGGGTTGCAGGATCCGCACGTCATCGTATCCGCCCACGGCAATGACCATGACCTGAACGCGCAGCGCCGCCAGCTCATCGTTCTTCAGCTCCTGGGCGAAGATCTCCAGTCCGGCGTTGAGCTGGGCTATCGGTTCTCCACTCATGGAGCCGGACGCATCCAGCAGCAGTACGCAGGGCGTGCGTTGATTGGTGTTGTCGATGAATTCGACACCGGGAATCTTCGGGATGGACATGCGCAAAATCCTTTTCTGATACGTCGTATCGCAGGAGAGGGTTGGAAAGGGGCAGGATGGTAGCCAATCAACTCACCGGATGTCAGCCCTTGGTGGGAGCGGGGGTATCCCTCGATCCGTGAGGTCGGTTGCTCCGGCGGCGATATTCTCCGTCGGGCGTTCCGGCTGCGGTACGGCAAAGACCTGAATGGGCAGCGTCAGCTTCGCTCCGTTTGCGGCGGGTTCGTGAAGAAACCAGCCCATGGCTACATGATTGCCACTGTCGGAAAGCCTGACTTGAGGAAAGGCGGCGGAAAGGCTGTATGTTTTTGCGGCTGTGGCGGTCATGTGCCCCAGCAGGCTGGGTCGGTGCCCCTGAATGTCGAACAGGTAGCTGGTGGCCGTCAGCTTGGCGAAATTGCTACCCGCCTCCAGGCCGCTCAGTAGAAGGCGACCGTCGGGGCTGAGCTGTAGATCCTGATGCACCTGATTGGCGGGGAACGCCAGGTTTCCGCGGAGCCGCAATCTGCCCAGCACTTCCATCCCCAATGGTGCTCGGACCTCAAGCTTCTGGGCGCCCCGTCGCTCTTTCCACTCGATTCGCTGGCGCAGACGCCACTGCCTCTGTTCATCACGTTCCCAGATGCTGATGGTCGGGTAACCGAGAGCCACGGTGACCGGAGAGCCCAGCGCGCTGTAATCCGCGTTGTTGGCTTCCACTTGTTGGTATTCGCTGACGGCAAGCGTCTGCCCATCGCGGCTCAAGGCCTGAGATGCGCCGAGCAACTCACTACCCGCGGCCCAGGCGCGCGGCTTGAAGCTGTTGTCCAGGCTCATCATCCTGCCATTACGGGTCAGCTCCAGTATTTCGCTGCTGAAGTTGACGCCGTAAGGTCCGCTTTTATAAATGCCGAGAATCATCGTCTCAGCGCGGGGGCCAACCGATAGCGATCCGAGTGAATGGCGGGCGTAGCTTTCCGGCAGGTCCATGACCGTCAGCGGCTCGTCCGCCTGATCAACGGTGAAAACTGCCACCTGGCTGGCGCTGGCCAGCACCAGAAACTCCCCTTCGGGGCTGAGTTGGTATTGCCAATCGGGGTAATGCTGGTCGGGACCGTGGGGCTGCCATTCAGGCATCTTGTAGCTGAGTGGCGCCCGGCCCGGCTCCAGACGCTGCAAGAGCGTGCAGGATTGCAGGCACTGAGGCAGGTAGATCCCGCTGTGATCCGGCCGAGGGTCTGCTTGCCACAGCGCCAGCCCGTAGCTGGCAGAGGCGTCGTAGGACGCCAGAGGCTCCAGCTTCTGGTCAGGAACATCCAGGCGTTCCAGACGCGTTTCCCGGTTGGCCCACTCCAGCAGGTTAATGGTTTTTGGGTGTCGGGTAAGGAAGCTCAGCGACTCGGGCTGGTCGAAGGCGCCGAAGCGGTGATAAGGAATGAGCTCCTTCCCAGTGGATAGCGATACGTCATAGGTCGCCGAGTGGTTGACTGTGTACAGGGGGGCCAGTTCTGGACCGACCGACCACCAGGCAGGCGGTCGGGGATCCTCATATCTCGCAGGCGCCGGCCAGGGCAAAGGTTCAGGCGTATAACTGGCGCGGTTGGAGCAGCTGCTCGCAATCACCGTGATCAGCAGCAACACGAAAAAGATCAGGCCGATGACCGAGCCCATGCCCCCGGTCGGCGCAGGAGCAGCAGTCGGCGCGGGAGCGGTGGCCGGCGCTGGCGGGCCTGGTTGAGCAGCCGCGTAATGCACTGGTTGGGGCGTGAAACGCCGCTGCTTGGGTTTGCTTGCCGTGACCCTGGTATTGGCGCGCGCGCAGTGGGGGCAGTCGCTTCCCCAGTAGCTATGGTCGCTATCGGTTGCGCAGGTTTTTAGCCGGACTTTTGCCTGTTCCAGCAGGTCCACCCAGCCCTGGGCCGAAGGGCGTTGCGTGCTGGTGAAGCAGGCGTCGAACGCCTCGCGCAGAATTCGCGGGAAGTCCCCATGTACGCTCCAGGGCGAAGGCTTCAAGTCGGGATGCGGTTCGAGCCCGTAGGGATAAAAGTCTCCGGCGATGCGGTTCTGGTTATCGCTGGGAATATCGCGTTGGCTGTCCGGCACACCCTGATACGGATGCAGGCCACCATTGATCAGCTTGAACAGGATCACCGCCAGGGCGAACCTGTCCTGCGGTTGGCCCAGCGCCTGCGGAGCCTGCTTGGCGCGAAAGGCTTCCGGGGCGATGAAGCCGGCGGTGAACTGGTGCGCCGGAAAGTCTTCGGCATTGCCCTGGACGGCAAAGCCGTCGCAGTCCACCACGGCGACATCGGCGCTGCGCC
>NZ_JBOY01000144.1:0-2041 GCF_000647775.1 Pseudomonas sp. RL
GGGGTGGTCTTGACGAGGTGCCAGCACTCATCGTCGATGCGCAGCCCGCCGCCCTCGCCGCTCGTCTCGATCTGGACAAGCACATAGCCGGGAAAGAACTTGCGTTCGCTGCGGCGCTTCTGGCCCGCGCGCATTTCGATGATTTCCTCGGTCGGCACCAGGACATCGCCGAAGCGCTCCTCGATACCCGAGCGCGCGATACGGTCGATCAGAGCCTTCTTGACCTGCTGCTCGAACCCCGAGTACGCCTGGACCACATACCAACGCTTGCTCATGTCCGGACCTCAGGCGCCAAGAAGGGCGCGGACGCCGGTGGAAATGATCAGGTCGAACAGCGCCAGGATCAGGCTGATGATGATCACCACGACGATGATCAGACCGGTGGTGCGGGTGGTTTCCTGGCGCGTCGGCCAGACCACCTTGCGCAGCTCGAAACGGGTCTCGGCGAAGAACTCGCGCGCATCGCGGCCCTTGGCGCTGAGCATGAACACGCCCGCAGCGACACCGAAACCAACCAGCATGCCGAGCACGCGCAGGGCAGTGGGCGCCGTGGAGAACCAGTAAAAGCCCGCCAGCGAGGCCACCACGAGCAGCACGGCGAGGACATATTTGACGATGTCGCTGGTAGACACCGCTTCGTTCTGTGCGACCTTTGCGTTCATCCGGGTCTTCTGAGATGGCACGCCAGGAGGGACTCGAACCCCCAACCTGCGGTTTTGGAGACCGCTGCTCTGCCAATTGAGCTACTGGCGTACACGAGGTTACGAAGCGTTAACTCCGAAAAGGCCGAAGGCGAGCCGTGTACGACTCGCCTTGGCCGTGCCTTCCCGCGAGGGGAAAGCAATATCTTACTGCACGATCTTGGCAACGACACCGGCGCCGACGGTACGACCGCCTTCGCGGATCGCGAAGCGCAGGCCTTCTTCCATCGCGATCGGGGCGATCAGCGTCACCACCATCTTGATGTTGTCGCCCGGCATCACCATCTCGACGCCCTCGGGCAGCTCGCAGGCGCCCGTCACGTCGGTCGTGCGGAAGTAGAACTGCGGACGGTAGCCCTTGAAGAACGGCGTGTGACGGCCGCCCTCGTCCTTCGACAGCACGTACACCTCGGCCTCGAACTGGGTGTGCGGCTTGATCGTGCCCGGCTTGCACAGCACCTGGCCGCGCTCGACGTCGTCACGCTTGGTGCCGCGCAGCAGCAGACCCGCGTTGTCGCCCGCCTGGCCCTGGTCCAGCAGCTTGCGGAACATCTCGATGCCGGTCACCGTGGTCTTGGCCGTCGGGCGGATGCCCACGATCTCGACTTCGTCACCCACCTTGATGATGCCGCGCTCGATTCGACCGGTCACCACGGTGCCGCGGCCCGAAATCGAGAACACGTCCTCCACCGGCATCAGGAAGGTCTTGTCCACGTCGCGCTGCGGCTCCGGGATGTAGGTGTCCAGCGCTTCCACCAGCGCGATGATCGACGGCACGCCGATCTCCGACTGGTCGCCTTCCAGCGCCTTCAGCGCCGATCCCTTCACGATCGGCGTGTCGTCGCCCGGGAAGTCGTACTTCGACAGCAGTTCGCGCACTTCCAGCTCGACCAGCTCCAGCAGCTCCGCGTCGTCCACCATGTCCGCCTTGTTCAGGTAGACCACGATGTAGGGCACACCCACCTGGCGGGCCAGCAGGATGTGCTCGCGGGTCTGCGGCATCGGGCCGTCAGCCGCCGAGCACACCAGGATCGCGCCGTCCATCTGCGCCGCACCCGTGATCATGTTCTTCACGTAGTCGGCGTGGCCGGGGCAATCGACGTGCGCGTAGTGGCGGGTCGGCGATTCGTACTCGACGTGCGAGGTCGAGATCGTGATGCCGCGCGCCTTCTCTTCCGGCGCCTTGTCGATCGCGTCGTACGCCTTGAACTCGCCGCCAAAACGCTCGGCACCCACCTTCGTCAGCGCCGCCGTCAGCGTCGTCTTGCCGTGGTCAACGTGACCGATCGTGCCCACGTTCACGTGCGGCTTGGTGCGCTCGAACTTACCCTTGGCCATGA
>NZ_JBOY01000145.1:0-22360 GCF_000647775.1 Pseudomonas sp. RL
TCGAACCCGCGACCCCCGGCGTGACAGGCCGGTATTCTAACCGACTGAACTACCGCTGCGCGTTACCTCGAGTGGTGGGTGGTGACGGGATCGAACCGCCGACCCTCTGCTTGTAAGGCAGATGCTCTCCCGGCTGAGCTAACCACCCATTTGCTCTCGAAGTGGGGCGCATTCTAGAGAGACCCGAACCGCTTGGCAACCCCCCCTTTGAAAAATTTTTTCAGAGGTTCCAACGACTTAGGAAAATCCGGCTGTTTCATCCGATTGCGCGACATTCGCCAGCCCCGGGGTTGGCCTGTTTCCGGCGCAGGGGGAATAATGCGCCCCTTTGCGCCTTCAGGAGACTGCCCCCGCCATGTGGTTTCGCAACCTGCTCGTCTATCGCCTGTCCCCGGATTACCGCTTCGATGCCGAGGCCCTGGAAACCGCACTGGCCGGAAAGCCCGCCCGTTCCTGCGCCAGCCAGGAACTGGCCACCTACGGCTTCATTCCGCCCTGCGGCAATGGCCCGGACGCGCCGCTGGCGCATGTCAGCCAGGGCTTCTACCTGGTGGCGGCACGCAAGGAAGAACGCATCCTGCCGGGCAGCGTGGTGCGCGATGCGCTGAAGGAGAAAATCGAGGAGATCGAGGCCGAGCAGATGCGCAAGGTGTACAAGAAGGAACGCGAGCAGCTGAAGGACGAGATCGTGCAGGCCTTCCTGCCGCGCGCCTTCATCCGCAAGTCGAAGACCTTCGCGGCCATTGCCCCGGCCCAGGGCCTGATCCTCGTGGACAGCTCCAGCGCCAAGCGCGCCGAGGACCTGCTATCCACCCTGCGCGAAGTGCTGGGCTCGCTGCCGGTGCGCCCGGTCAACGTCAAGCAGGCGCCTATCGCCACCTTTACCGGCTGGGTGAAGAACAACGCCGCCAGCCACGGCCTGCAGCTGCGCGACGAATGCGAGCTGCGCGATCCGCACGAGGACGGCGGCATCATCCAGTGCAAGCGCCAGGACCTGGCCAGCGAAGAAGTACAGAACCACCTCGCCGCCGGCAAGCTGGCCACCAAGCTGAGCCTGGCCTGGGAGGACAAGCTGTCCTTCGTGCTGGACGACAAGCTGGTCATCAAGCGTCTGCGCTTCGAGGACCTGCTGCAGGAGCAGGCCGAGCAGGACGGTGGCGAGGACGACCAGGGCCAGTTCGACGCCAGCTTCACCCTGATGATGCTGACCCTAAACGACTTCCTGCCGCAGCTGTTCGAGGCGCTCGGCGGCGAGGACATCGCGCAGGCGGTCTGATCGCTTTCTTTACCACCCGCAACCGCCACGCTGCCCTTACCCCGGGCGCCTGGCGGCCAGCCCGGGCCCTGCCGGTGCCACCCGCGCCGCCCAGTCCCGGCCGGCCACTTTCCGCCATGCCGGGAAGCGCGCGGGCCTTCCCTTAGTACGAACCAAGGAAACACCCCATGCGTGCATTGGCCGCTCTCAGCCGCTTCGCCGGCAATACCTTCGCCCTCTGGGTTCTGCTGTTCGCCGTTCTGGCCTTCTACCTGCCCGCCGTGTTCCTGCCGATCGCCAAGGGCGGCTGGATCGTGCCGCTGCTCGGCCTGGTGATGTTCGGCATGGGCCTGACCCTGAAAACCGCCGACTTCGCCGAGGTGGCGCGCCGTCCGCTGCGGGTGCTGATCGGCGTGCTGGCCCAGTTCATCATCATGCCGGCGCTGGCCTGGCTGCTCTGCCAGGCACTCGGCCTGCCGGCGGAGATCGCCGTGGGCGTGATCCTGGTGGGCTGCTGCCCGGGCGGCACCGCCTCCAACGTCATCACCTGGTTCGCCCGGGGCGACGTGGCGCTGTCGGTGGCAATCACCTCGGTGAGCACCCTGCTCGCCCCGCTGGTCACCCCGGCACTGATCTGGCTGCTCGCCTCGGCCTGGCTGCCGGTGGATTTCGCCGCCATGTTCTGGTCCATCGTGCAGGTGGTGATCCTGCCCATCGTGCTCGGCCTGCTCGCCCAGCGCCTGCTCGGCGCGCGGGTGCAGGCGGCGGTGGAGGTGCTGCCGCTGGTGTCGGTGGTGGCCATCGTCGCCATCGTCGCCGGCGTGGTGGCGGCCAGCCAGGCGAAGATCGCCGAGTCCGGCCTGCTGATCATGGCGGTGGTGGTGCTGCACAACGGCCTGGGCCTGGCGCTCGGCTACCTCGCCGGCCGGCTGTTCGGCCTGCCGCTGGCGCAGCGCAAGACGCTGTCCATCGAGGTGGGCATGCAGAACTCCGGCCTCGGCGCTGCGCTGGCCAGCGCGCACTTCACCCCGCTTGCGGCGGTGCCCAGCGCGCTGTTCAGCGTCTGGCACAACCTGTCCGGCCCGCTGCTGGCCACCGTCTACCGGCGTATGCAGGATCGCAGCGCGGACGACTTGCCCACCCGGCCCTGATGTGCAGAATAGGCGCCTGGCGGGGACGACCCCGCCAGCGCTGCCTCCTTCCCAAGGACGCAACGCCCTGCCTGCGGGGACGACCCCATTAACCCTGGAGTACGCCCCATGTCCTGGCTCATTCTTTTCTTTGCCGGCCTGTTCGAAATCGCCTGGGCCATCGGCCTGAAATACAGCGACGGCTTTACCCGCCTGATCCCCTCGGCCCTGACCCTGGCGGCCATGGTCATCAGTGTCGTGCTGCTCGGCTGGGCCATGAAGGGCCTGCCGCTGGGTACCGCCTACGCGGTATGGACCGGCATCGGCGCGGTGGGCACGGTGATCGCTGGCATCTTCCTGTTCGGCGAATCCGTGGCGCCGCTGCGGCTGATCAGCGTGGCGCTGGTGGTAGCGGGACTGATCGGGCTGAAGCTGAGCAATTAGACACCCGCGCCCCACGCAACTGGGTGGGAGCGGACTTGTCCGCGATCCTTTTCCTGCGGTCCCGCGCAAAAGCTCGCGAATGAATTCACTCCCACAGTTCGGGGCCTCACTCAGATCGGCAACTGCCCCAGCGCCCAGCGCAGCAGGAAGAACACCAACAGCCCGCCGGCGATGGTCGCCAGCAGGTTGCGGGTGAAGGCGGCGATGGCGATGGCCGCCAGACCGGCCAGCAGGTAGGCGTTGTCCAGGCTCAGCTGCAGTCCTTCGCCGTCCGGCATCAGCATCACCGGCACCACGATGGCGCTGAGCACTGCGCTCGGCACGTAATGCAGCGCTTGGCGCACCACGGGCGCAAAGCGCAGGTTCGGCCAGGCGAACAGGCTGTAGCGGATGGCGAAGGTGATCGCCGCCATGCCGAGAATCAGCAGCCAGATATCCATCACAGCCCCTCCGCGGGCAGCGGCGCCTTGCGCCGTTCCAGCGTCACGCCGACCAGAATGCCGGCCAGTGCCGCCGCAAGCAGACCCAGTTGGTAAGGCAGCGCATGGCAGACCACCGCCACCGCGCCGGCCACCAGCGCCGCCGCGACCTGCGGCAGGTTGCGCAGCATCGGCACCACGATGCCGATGAAGGTGGCCAGCATGGCGAAGTCCAGTCCCCAGGCAGCCAGGTTCGGTACCGCCTGCCCGAAGCCCACGCCGATCAGCGTGCACAGCTGCCAGTTGCCGTACATCGCCAGACAGGAGCCGAGGAAGTACCAGTGCTTGTAGGGCGACTGCTCGGCCTCGGCATAGCGGTGCTGCACCACCGCGAAGGTCTCGTCGGTGAGCCAGAAGGCCAGCGGCAGGCGCCAGCGGCCCGGCAGGTGGCGCACGAACGGCTGCAGGGTGGCGCTGTACAGCGCATGGCGCAGGTTGACCACGAAGGTGGTCAGCAGCAGCACCGCCAGGCTGGCACCACCGCCCAGCAGGCTGACGGCGATGAACTGCGCCGAGCCGGCATAGACGAACAGGGACATGCCCAGCGCCTGCCAGGGCGTCAGCCCGGCGGCGCTGGCCAGGGTGCCGTAGATGATGCCGAAGGGGATGGCGCCGAGGATCAGCGGCAGCGTATCGCGGGCGCCGTTGAGCAGTTCGGTGGAACGAGACATGGAAGCTCCTTGCGAGAGGACGGCCAACCTACACCAAAGCCCGCCGAACGTCTCGCCCGCCATCACGTCGGTGCATGGCCCGGCATTCCCACCGGCACTGGAGCTTGCCCGACCGGCTGCGGCCGGCTATCCCTGAGGCCACAACAAGAACCGCACGAGGATCCTCCATGCCCAGCAACCGCCAGTTCCTGCTTGCCCAGCGCCCGGTTGGCCTGCCGACCCGCGACACCTTCCGCCGGGTGGAAACGCCGCTTGGCGAGCCCGCCGATGGCCAGGTGCTGGTGCGCAACCGCTACCTGTCCATCGACCCGGCCATGCGCGGCTGGATGAACGAAGGCAAGTCGTACATCGAGCCGGTGCCGCTGGGCGGCGTGATGCGCGCCTTGGGCGTGGGCGAGGTGGTCGCCTCGCGGCACCCGCAGTTCCCGGTCGGCAGCTTCGTCGGTGGTGCGCTCGGCGTGCAGGATTACTTCCTCGGCGAGCCGAAGGGATTCTACCCGGTCGACCCGAAGCTGGCGCCGCTGCCGCTGTATCTCTCGGCACTGGGCATGACCGGCCTGACCGCCTATTTCGCCCTGCTGGAGGTCGGCGCGCCCAAGGCCGGCGAAACCGTAGTGATCTCCGGCGCCGCCGGCGCGGTGGGCAGCATTGCCGGGCAGATCGCCAGGCTGAAGGGCTGTCGGGTGGTCGGCATCGCCGGTGGCGCGGAAAAATGCCGCTACCTGACCGAGGAACTGGGCTTCGACGCCGCCATCGACTACAAGCACGAGGACGTGACCACCGGCCTCAAGCGCACCTGCCCGAAGGGCGTCGATGTGTACTTCGACAACGTCGGCGGGGAGATCCTCGACGCCGTGCTGGCCCGCCTGGCCTACAAGGCTCGGGTGGTGATCTGCGGGGCCATCAGCCAGTACAACAACCTGGAAGCGCCGGTCGGCCCGCGCAACTACCTGTCGCTGCTGGTCAACCGGGCGCGCATGGAAGGTTTCGTGGTCATGGACCATGCGGCGCAGTTCCCCCTCGCCTTGCGCGAGATGGGCGGCTGGCTGGCCAGCGGCCAGCTGAAGAGCAAGGAAGACATCGTGGAGGGCCTGGACACCTTCCCGGAGACCCTGCTCAAGCTGTTCAGCGGCGAGAACTTCGGCAAGCTGGTGCTCAAGGTGAGCTGACGTGCATTCCCTAGGGTGCTCAACGCAACGCGTTGGCCACCGCAGAGCCCGGCGTGGCGCCCAACGGCGGCCGGATAAGCGCCGACCGCCCTCGTTCTGACCCTGTGCGGCGCGCACGTACGGCATCGAACCTGTGCGCAGGTGCCGGGGCAGCGGGTATGCTCTGCGCCGGTTCAACGAGAGGCATGACGCGATGCAAACATTCGATGCCCGGCAGACGACCGGCGTGCTGCGCGAACAGGTGATCGAGGCCCATCGGGCCCTGCAGGGGCGCACGCCGCTGGTGCAATGCATCACCAACGTGGTGTCGGCCAACTACATGGCCAACGTGCTGCTGGCCGCCGGCGCGTCGCCGGCGATGGTCGATAACACACAGGAAGCGGCGCTGTTCGCAGGCATCGCCGATGCGCTCCTGATCAACCTGGGTACGCCCACCGACGCCCAGGTGGCATCCATGCGCCTGGCCGCAGAAGCCGCACGGCAGGCCGGCAAACCCTGGGTACTGGACCCCATCGGCGCCGGTGGCCTGCCCTGGCGCGGCGGGGTGGCACTGGACCTGCTGCGTTTCCAGCCCAGCGCCATTCGCGGCAATCCCTCGGAAATCAAGGGCCTGTCCGGCCTGGGCGAAGGCGGCCGCGGCGTCGACAGCTCCGACGAGCCCGCCAGCGCCGTACCGGCCGCCTTGCAGCTGCTGCAACACAGCCCGGTGGTCTGCGCCTCCGGCGCGGTGGATCATCTGGTCGGTCGTTACCAGCGCCAGCAGGTGCTGGTGCGCATCTTCGGCGGCAGTCCGCTGCAGCCGCGCGTGACGGCCACCGGCTGTGCCCTGGGCGCCCTGCTGGCGGCCTACCAGTCGGTGGCCGAGCCGCTGGTGGCGGCGGTGGCGGCCCACGCCAGCTTCGCCATCGCCGGCGCCCTGGCGGCGCAGCGCCACACGGCGCCGGGATCGTTCGCCATTGGCTTCATCGATGAGCTGTATCGCCTGGAGGAAGCCAGCTTCCGCGAGCGCATGCAGCTGGAAGTGACCGCTCTCGAAACCGTCTGACAACAAGAAGGATCAGAATCCCCATGCACGTCTCTCAAGCCTTGCGCGAACGCCGTTCCGTGCGCGCCTTCACCCCGCAGGTGCCGTCGGCCCGGCTGGTACAGCAACTGATGCAGGATGCGGCGCTGGCCGCCTCGGGCGGCAACATGCAGCCCTGGCGGGTGGCTGCCATCACCGGCGAGCGCCTCAGCGGCCTGCTGGCCGATGTGGCGAAAACCTCCGGCGAGGAGAATCCCTCGCAGCTCTCCTATCCGCCGAACCTGTGGGAGCCGTACCGCACCCGCCGCTTCGCCAACGGCGAGGACCTCTACCGCAGCATCGGCATTCCGCGCGAAGACAAGGCCGGGCGCTTTCGCCAGCTGGCCAGGAATGCGCAGTTCTTCGGCGCGCCGGTAGGCATCCTGGTGTTCATCGACGAACGCATGGGCCCGGTGCAGTGGATGGACCTGGGCTTGTACCTGCAGTCCTTCATGCTGCGCGCCACCGAGGAAGGACTGGCCACCTGCGCCCAGGGCTTCTGGCGTCGCTACGACGCGGTAGTCAGGCAGCACATCGAGGTGCCCGAGGGCTATCGGGTGACCTACGGCATCGCCCTGGGCTACGAGGACAAGGAAGCGCCCATCAACAGCCTGCGCGCCACCCGCGCCGACTTTGGCGAGTGGGGGCAGCTGGTGGGGTTTTGAGGACTGGGCCCCGGCGTTCGGCCGGGGCGGTTACTTGAGGTGTTCGGCCGCCTTGCGGTAGACCTGCTCGCGCTCGCGGCGATCTGCCGCGACCACAAACACCACCACTTCGTGGTCGATCACCTGATACACAAGTCGATAACCGCTGCTACGCAGCTTGATCTTGTAGCAGTCCGGCAGCGAGTGGAGACGGTTCGCCTCGATCCGCGGATTCAGCAAGATCTCTGCAAACTTCTTCTTGAACTGCTGGCGAACCGTATCGCCCAGCTTGTGCCATTCCTTGAGCGCCCGCGCATCGAACTCCAGGCTATAGGTCATCCAGCGCAACCTTCACGCGCTGCGGATCTGCCAGACGCTCGCGAACAGTGGCGATCAACGCCTCGTCTTCCTCGGTCAGCAGCACCGGGCGAAACGGCAGCTGCCCACGCTCGGCCACATACTGCAAGGCTTGGCGCATCAGCTCGGAGGGGGTGACACCGAGCTTTTCCAGCTCCCGGTAGGCCCGGGCTTTCAGCTCGTCGTCGATACGAATATTGATGGTTGCCATGGCGGCGGATACCTGTAATGACAATGGTCATTACCATGGCACCGATGCCACCGCCTGGCAACTCATCCGCGACCGCCAGCAGGCGATCAGCCCAGCTCGGCCAGCACCGCCGCCAGTGCCTGTTGCGGATCGGCGGCCTGGCTGATCGGCCGGCCGATCACCAGGTAGTCGGAGCCGGCCTGCATGGCCTGGCGCGGGGTGAGGATGCGCTTCTGGTCATCCGTGGCGCTGCCGGCCGGACGAATGCCCGGAGTAACCAGTTGCAGCTGCGGGTGTGCCGCCTTGAGCGCTGGCGCTTCCTGGGCCGAGCACACCAGGCCGTCCAGCCCGGCCTGGGCCGCCAGACCGGCCAGGCGCAGCACCTGCTGTTGCGGCTCGATGTCCAGGCCGATACCGGCCAGGTCGGACTGCTCCATGCTGGTCAGCACGGTCACGCCGATCAGCAGCGGCTTCGGTCCGTTCAGGGCGTCCAGGGTTTCCCGGCAGGCCGCCATCATGCGCAGGCCGCCGGAGCAGTGCACGTTGACCATCCACACGCCCAGCTCGGCGGCGGCCTTCACCGCCATGGCCGTGGTGTTGGGGATGTCGTGGAATTTCAGGTCCAGGAAGACTTCGAAACCCTTGGCCTGAAGGTCCTCCACCACCGCCGGGCCGCAGCGGGTGAACAGTTCCTTGCCCACCTTCACCCGGCAGCGGGTCGGGTCCAGGCGCGCCGCCAGCTCAAGGGCGGCGTCGCGGGAAGGGAAGTCGAGGGCAACGATAATCGGGGACTGGCAGGCCATGGCGAGACTCATCGGGCAGACAAAAACGGCGGGCATTGTACCCCGTGCGGCAGCACCCCCACAGCGCCGCACTGACAAAGCCCACAGGCCGTCGTATGGTTAGAAGACTGAATCGAGAGGTGTACGACCATGCCCTGGTATATGTGGCTGCTGTTGGTTCTGGTATTCGGCACGGTGATCGGCGGCTTGCTGATGCTGCGCAGCGGCGCCAAGAAGATTCCCCTGACCGAGGAACAGCTCAAGGAAATCAAGGAGCGCAACGCGCGGCTCGACGCCCAGGAGCGCGAGTACCGCAAGTAACCGGCGGGCCCGCCTGTGCGGGCCCTCTTCAGGCGGGGTTGCGGATCACCAGCGCCAGGGCTTCCTCGGCCAGCGCATCGAGGCTCATCGGGCCGTCGGGCCGGAACCAGGTGGTGCTCCAGCTCAGCGCGCCAGTCAGAAAGCGGCGCAGGATGAACGGATCGCTCTGCACGTAACCCGCCGCGCGCGCTTCCTCCAGAACCGTAAGCCACAGCTGCTCGTAGCGATCGCGCAGGCCCAGGATGTGCGTCTGGCTGTCTTCCGACAGCGAACGCCACTCATAGACCAGTACGGCCATGGCTTCGCCGGTGCCGCCCATGATCGACTGCAGCTCGCAGCGGATCAGCGCCAGCACCCGTTCACGCAGGCTGCCCGCCTCGGCCAGCGCGGCTTCCATCAGCGCGGTGTTGTAGACGATGGTTTCCTCCATCACCGCGCGCAGGATCTCTTCCTTGCTCTTGAAGTGGTGAAAGATGCTGCCGGACTGGATGCCCACCGCCGTGGCCAGGTCGCGCACCGTGGTGCGCTCGTAGCCCTTGCGCCGGAACAGGTGGGCGGCGGCCTGCAGCAGCTTGCCCCGCGCGCTGTCCGGATCGGTCATACGTCCAGCGGCCACCAGTTCCCGCATCACCTTGCCGGCTTTCTGCTCATCCACGTCTGATACCTCGTTCAGCAAACGTTGTGCGGCAGCCTGACCGGCTCCACGACCGAGGCGAATTCTGTCCGCATTACCCTGACCAAGCAAGCGCTCGGGAAAAATGACCGCCAGGGCTTTTCAACCAAGCGCTTGCTTGGTAGTGTTTGTGACACTTCTCTAGCGTCAGCGGACAACAACAATGACCAAGACCGTACGCATCGGCTGCGCCTCCGCTTTCTGGGGCGACACCTCCACCGCCGCCGCCCAGCTGGTACGCGGAGCGAGCATTGATTATCTGGTGTTCGACTACCTGGCCGAGATCACCATGTCGATCATGGCCGGCGCACGCATGAAGAACCCGCAGGAGGGCTTTGCCAAGGACTTCGTCGACGTCCTGGCGCCGCTGCTGGGTGAGATCGCCGCCAAGAAGATCCGCATCGTCAGCAACGCCGGTGGCGTGAACCCCGCTGCCTGCGCCGCCACCCTGGCCGCCGCCTGCGAGAAGGCTGGCGTCAATCTGAAGATCGCCGTGTTGCACGGCGACAGCCTGCAAAGCAAAGCCAGTGAACTGGCCAAGGCCGGCACCACGGAAATGTTCAACGGCACGCCGATGCCGCCCATGTGCGTGTCGGTCAACGCCTATCTGGGCGCGCCGGGCATCGTCCAGGCGCTGGACCTGGGCGCCGATATCGTCATCACCGGTCGCGTGGTGGACAGCGCCGTGGTCAGCGGCGCGCTGGTGCATGAATTCGGCTGGCAGTGGAACGACTACGACAAGCTGGCCCAGTCCGCCCTGGCCGGCCACCTGGTGGAATGCGGCGCGCAGAGCACCGGCGGCAACTTCACCGACTGGCAACGGGTGCCGGACTACGAGCACATCGGCTTCCCGATCCTGGAAGTCGAGGCCGACGGCAGCTTCGTCATCACCAAGCCGGACAACACGGGCGGCCTGGTCACGCCGTTCACCGTCGGCGAGCAGATGCTCTACGAGATAGGCGACCCACGCGCCTACCTGCTGCCGGACGTGGTCTGCGACTTCACCCGGGTGGCGCTCGAGCAGGCCGGCGATAACCGCGTGCGCGTCACCGGCGCCCGCGGCCTGCCGCCCACCGACCGTTACAAGGTCAGCGCCACCTACCCGGACGGTTTCCGCTGCACCGCCAGCTGCGTGCTGGCCGGCATCGACGCCCGCGCCAAGGCCGAGCGCGTCAGCCAGGCCATCATCAACAAGACCAACGAGATGTTCGCCGAACGCGGCTGGGGCCCGTACCGCGAGGTGAACATCGAACTGCTGGGCACCGAGGCCACCTACGGCGCCCACGGCCAGCGCGGCGATACCCGCGAAGTGGTGCTCAAGCTGGCCGTCAGTCACGCCAAGAAGGAAGCCCTGGTGCTGTTCTCCAAGGAAATCGCCCAGGCCTCCACCGGCATGGCCCCGGGCCTGACCGGCATCGTCGGCGGCCGCCCGACCGTCTACCCGATCATCCGCCTGTTCTCCTTCCTGGTTGAAAAGAGTGCCTGCGAGCTGGCCGTCGAGATCAACAACGAGCGCACCGCGGTAAGCCTGCCGCGGGTGGATGCCTTCGACCCGGCGCAACTGGCCGAAGACCTGGCCGCGCCGACCGCCAGCGGCCAGGCCGAGGCCAACGTGCCGCTGGTCAAGCTGGCCGTGGCCCGCTCCGGCGACAAGGGCAACCACAGCAACATCGGCGTCATGGCGCGCAAGCCGGAATACCTGCCTTGGATCGCCGAGGCGCTGAGCAACGAGGCCGTGGCCGACTGGATGCAGCACCTGCTCGATCCGCGGACCGGCCGCGTCAGCCGCTGGTACCTGCCGGGCACCCACAGCCTGAACTTCCTGCTGGAAAACGCCCTGGGCGGCGGCGGCGTCGCTAGCCTGCGCATCGACCCGCAGGGCAAGGCCTTCGCCCAGCAACTGCTGGAATTCCCGGTGGCCGTGCCGCAGGCGCTTGCCGAGCAGCTGTAACACGTAGGGCGGACAACGCTTTTCGTGTCCGCCGTGTCGGCCGGAAAAGCACCGACCGCCCTGCGCCGGATCCCCGTTTTGAACACTGGAATAACAACAATGCACTACAACTCGGT
This sequence comes from Pseudomonas sp. RL, assembly GCF_000647775.1. Taxonomy (NCBI): domain Bacteria; kingdom Pseudomonadati; phylum Pseudomonadota; class Gammaproteobacteria; order Pseudomonadales; family Pseudomonadaceae; genus Pseudomonas; species Pseudomonas sp. RL. The sequence goes on from NZ_JBOY01000145.1 coordinate 11,246, forward strand.
ATTCAAACCCGACCTCTTCGCCGGCCAGACCATCCTGGTGACCGGTGGCGGCAGCGGCATCGGTCGCTGCACCGCCCACGAGCTGGCGGCCCTGGGTGCGCATGTGGTGCTGGTCGGTCGCAAGCTGGAAAAGCTGGAGAAGACTGCCGGCGAGATCGTCGAGGACGGCGGCAGCGTCAGTTTCCAGGTCTGCGATATCCGCGACGAGGAAGCCGTGAAGGCCATGGTCAAGGCGGTGATCGCCGAACGCGGGCGCATCCATCACCTGGTCAACAACGCCGGCGGCCAGTTCCCGGCGCCGCTGATCGGCATCAACCAGAAAGGCTTCGAAACCGTGGTGCGCACCAACCTGGTGGGCGGCTTCCTGGTGGCCAAGGAAGTCTTCCTGCAGAGCCTGTCCAAGCACGGCGGCAGCATCGTCAACATGCTGGCCGACATGTGGGGCGGCATGCCGGGCATGGGTCATTCCGGCGCCGCCCGCGCCGGCATGGAGAACTTCACCAAGACCGCCGCCTACGAATGGGGCCACGCCGGTGTGCGCGTGAACGCCGTGGCGCCAGGCTGGGTGGCCTCCAGCGGCATGGACACCTACCCGGACGCCATGAAGAACATGATCCGTTCGCTCAAGGACCATGTGCCACTGCAGCGCATCGCCACCGAGGCGGAGATCGCCTCGGCCATCGTGTTCCTGCTCTCCCCCGGCGCCAGCTTCATCAGCGGCAACACCATCCGCATCGACGGCGCGGCCAGCCTCGGCACCCGCGCCTGGACCCTCGGCAAGGCCCGCAACAGCGAGTCCTACAACGGTTTTCACCGCGCCTGCCAACCTGACGTACTGAAGGACGGAGAATAAGAACAATGCCCGTGATCCAGTCAGAGATAGACGTCCACGGCGAAACCTTCGCCGCCAACCGCGAGGCCATGCTTGCAGCCGTGGCCAGCTTCCGTGACGTCGAGCAGAAAGTGCTCGACAAGGCCCAGGAGGCCAAGCCGAAGTTCGAGAAGCGCGGCCAGCTGCTGCCGCGCGAGCGCATCAACCTGCTGCTCGACCCGGGCGCGCCGTTCCTGGAGCTGTCCTCGCTGGCCGGCTACAAGCTGCACGACGACAAGGACGGTACCCAGGCCGGCGGCGGCATCATTGCCGGTATCGGCTATGTGGAAGGCATCCGCTGCCTGATCCTGGCCAACAACAGCGCCATCAAGGGCGGCACCATCTCCCCCACCGGCCTGAAGAAATCCCTGCGCATGCAGCAGGTAGCCGTGGAGAACAAACTGCCGATCATCACGCTGGCCGAATCCGGCGGCGCCAACCTCAATTACGCCGCCGACATCTTCGTGGAAGGCGCACGCGGCTTCGCCAACCAGGCGCGTATCTCGGCCATGGGCATTCCCCAGGTGACCGTGGTGCACGGCTCCTCCACCGCTGGCGGCGCCTACCAGCCGGGCCTGTCCGACTACGTGGTGGTGGTGCGCGGCAAGGCCAAGATGTTCCTCGCCGGCCCGCCGCTGCTCAAGGCCGCCACCGGCGAGATCGCCACCGACGAGCAACTGGGCGGCGCCGAGATGCATGCGCAGATCGCCGGCACCGCCGAGTACCTGGCCGAGAACGACGCCGATGGCGTGCGCCTGGCACGCAACATCATGGCCATGCTGCCGTGGAACCTGCAGCTGCCGGTGCGCCCGAAGAAGGCCTGGCGCGAGCCGCTGTACCCGGCCGAGGAACTGCTGGGCATCGTGCCCAACGACGCCAAGAAGCCCTACGACGTGCGCGAGATCATCGCCCGCATCGCCGACGGCTCCGAATTCCTCGACTTCAAGAACGAGTTCGACAGCCAGACCGTCTGCGGCCACCTGAGCATCGAAGGCCAGCCCTGCGGCTTCATCGGTAACAACGGCCCGATCACCCCGCGCGGCGCCGCCAAGGCTGCCCAGTTCATCCAGCTGTGCGACCAGAGCAACACGCCGATCCTGTTCTTCCACAACACCACCGGCTTCATGGTCGGCACCGAGTCAGAACAGAACGGCGTGATCAAGCATGGCTCGAAGATGCTGCAAGCGGTGGCCAACGCCCGCGTGCCCAAGCTGACCATCGTGGTCGGCGGCTCCTACGGCGCCGGCAACTACGCCATGTGCGGCCGTGGTCTGGACCCGCGCTTCATCTTCGCCTGGCCAAACAGCCGCACCGCTGTGATGGGCGGCGCCCAGGCCGGCAAGGTGCTGCGTATCGTCACCGAGGAGAAGCAGGCCAGGCAGGGCATGACGCCCGATCCGAAGATGCTCGACATGCTGGAAACCGTGACCGCGCAGAAGCTGGACAGCCAGTCCACCGCCCTGTACGGCACCGCCAGCCTGTGGGACGACGGCCTCATCGACCCGCGCGATACCCGCAAGCTGCTGGGCTTTTTGCTCGATATCTGCGCCGAGGCCGAGGTGCGGCCACTGAAATCCAACACCTTCGGGGTCGCGCGCCTGTAAGCGCACTCCGCCTCCTGAACATTCGAAGAAGGACAAGAACAATGCACTTCACTCAGGAACACGACGAACTGCGCCGCACCGTGAAGAACTTCGTCGACAAGGAGATCAACCCCTACGTTGACGAGTGGGAGAAGGACGGTCGCTTCCCGATGCGCGAGCTGTTCAAGAAGGCCGGCGACCTGGGCCTGCTGGGCATCTCCAAGCCGGAAAAATTCGGCGGCATGGGCCTGGACTACAGCTACTCCATCGTCGCCGCCGAAGAATTCGGCACCGCCCACTGCGGCGGCGTGCCGCTGGCCATCGGCGTGCAGACCGACATGTGCACCCCGGCGCTGGCCCGTTTCGGCAGCGATGAGCTGCGCGAGCAGTTCCTGGCTCCGGCCATCGCCGGCGACATGATCGGCTGCATCGGCGTGTCCGAGACCACCGCCGGCTCGGACGTGGCCGGGCTGAAGACCACCGCCCGCAAGGACGGCGACGATTACGTCATCAACGGCCACAAGATGTGGATCACCAACTCGCCGCAGGCCGACTTCATCTGCCTGCTGGCCAACACCAGCGACGACAAGCCGCACGTCAACAAGTCGATGATCATCGTGCCGATGAACACCCCGGGCATCACCCTCAGCCCGCACCTGGACAAGCTGGGCATGCGCTCCTCGGAAACCGCCCAGGTGTTCTTCGACAACGTGCGTGTGCCGCAGCGCTACCGCGTCGGCCACGAAGGCGCCGGCTTCATGATGCAGATGCTGCAGTTCCAGGAGGAGCGCCTGTTCGGCGCGGCCAACATCATCAAGGGCCTGGAGCTGTGCGTCGACCAGACCATCGAGTACTGCCGCGAGCGCAAGACCTTCGGCAACGCGCTGATCGACAACCAGGTGATCCACTTCCGCCTGGCGGAACTTTCGACCGAGATCGAAGCACTGCGCGCCCTCGTCTACCAGGCCACCGAGCAGTACATCAAGGGCCGCGACGTGACCAAGCTGGCCTCCATGGCCAAGCTCAAGGCCGGCCGCCTGGGCCGCGAGGTCACCGACAGCTGCCTGCAGTACTGGGGCGGCATGGGCTTCATGTGGGACAACCCGGTGTCGCGCGCCTACCGCGACGTGCGCCTGGTGTCCATCGGCGGCGGCGCCGACGAGATCATGCTCGGCATCATCTGCAAGATGATGGGCATCCTGCCGGGCAAGAAGAAGGGCTGAGAGCCGGACCCGTAGGGTGGATGTCGTTGTTTACATCCACCGTGGCCCTGCCCGGCGGATCGGTAAAGCGCGATCCGCCCTACCCGAAGACACCAAGGAGCCTGCCATGGCCGATCTACCCCACTGCGACACCCTGCTGCTCAACCTGGATGCCGGCGTGCTGCACATCACCCTGAACCGCCCCGACAGCCGCAACGCCATGAGCCTGGCCATGGTGCATGAGCTGCGCGCCGTGCTGGAAAGCGTGCGCAACGACCCTGCCGTGCGCGCCCTGGTGCTGCGCGGCGCCGGCGGCCATTTCTGTGCCGGCGGCGATATCAAGGACATGGCCGGCGCGCGCGCCAAGGGGCACGACGCCTACCGCGACCTGAACCGCGCCTTCGGCGCCCTGCTGGAAGAAGCCCAGGCCGCCCCGCAGGTGGTCGTCGCGGTGCTGGAAGGCGCGGTGCTGGGCGGCGGTTTCGGCCTGGCCTGCGTGTCCGATATCGCCATTGCCGCCGAGGGCTGCAAGTTCGGCCTGCCGGAAACCACCCTGGGCATCCTGCCCGCGCAGATCGCCCCGTTCGTGGTCAAGCGCGTCGGCCTGACCCAGGCCCGCCGCCTGGCGCTGACCGCCGCCCGCTTCGACGGCGCCGAAGCCCTGCGCCTGGGCCTGGTGCACTACTGCGAGTCCAGCGAGAACCTCGACGCCCGTCTGACCGAGGTGCTCCAGCAGATTCGCCAGTGCGCGCCGCAGGCCAACGCGCAGACCAAGGCGCTGCTACTGGCCAGCGAGACCGAAGCGATGAACGCGCTGCTCGATCGCGCCGCCGAACAGTTCGCCGCCGCCGTGACCGGTGCCGAAGGCGTCGAGGGCACGATGGCTTTCGTACAGAAACGTGCGCCCAAGTGGGCGCAGTAATGGGCCCGACCGAGCCCCCGCTCGGTCTGCCTGACCGCATTCGCAGGAGCACCCAGATGCCCGCTTTCAACAAGATTCTGATTGCCAACCGCGGCGAGATCGCTTGCCGGGTGATGCGCACCGCCCATGAACTGGGGTATCGCACCGTTGCGGTGTACTCCGAAGCCGACGCCAATGCCCGTCACGTGCAGCTGGCCGACGAGGCCGTGTGCATCGGCCCGGCCCAGGTCAACCAGTCCTACCTGGTGATCGACAACATCATCGCCGCCGCCAAGAAGACCGGCGCCGACGCCATCCACCCCGGTTACGGCTTTCTCTCCGAGAACGCCGACTTTGCCCGCGCCTGCGAAGCCGCCGGCATCGTGTTCATCGGCCCGACCGTGAAAGCCATCCACCTGATGGGCTCCAAGCGCCTGTCGAAGATCGCCATGCTGGAAGCCAGCGTGCCCTGCATTCCGGGCTACGAAGGCGCCGCCCAGGACGACGAGACGCTGATCCGCGAGGCCGAGCGCATCGGCTACCCGCTGATGATCAAGGCCAGCGCCGGCGGCGGGGGTCGCGGCATGCGTCTGGTGCACGAAGCCGGCCAGCTGCAGGAGCAGATCCGTACCGCCCGTTCCGAAGCACAGAACGCCTTCGGCTCCGGCGAGCTGATCCTCGAGCGCGCCGTCATTCGCCCGCGCCACGTGGAGATCCAGGTGTTCGGCGACCAGCACGGCAACATCGTCTACCTGGGCGAGCGCGACTGCTCCGTACAGCGCCGTCACCAGAAGGTCGTGGAAGAAGCCCCTTGCCCGGTCATGACGCCCGAGCTGCGCAAGGCCATGGGCGAGGCCGCCGTGAAGGCCGCCGCCTCGGTGAACTATGTCGGTGCCGGAACCGTGGAATTCCTGCTGGATGCCAGCGGCGAGTTCTTCTTCCTGGAAATGAACACCCGCCTGCAAGTGGAGCACCCGGTCACCGAACTGATCACCGGTCAGGACCTGGTGGCCTGGCAGATCCGCGCCGCCGAAGGCCAGCCGCTGCCGCTGAAGCAGGAGGAGATCCAGCTCACCGGCCACGCCATCGAAGTGCGCCTGTATGCCGAGGACGCGGCCCACAACTTCCTGCCGCAGACCGGCAAGGTGCTGCGCTGGGAACCGGAGCTGCTGGACGGCGTGCGCATCGACCACGGCCTGGTGGAAGGTCAGGACGTCACCCCGTTCTACGACCCTATGCTGGCCAAGGTCATCGCCTATGGCGCCACTCGCGCGGACGCGCTGCGCAAGCTGATCCGCGCCGTGGAGAACTGCGTGCTGCTGGGCGTCAACGGCAACCAACGCTTCCTGGCCAACCTGCTGAACCACCCCGAGTTCGCCGCCGGCAAGGCCACCACCGCGTTCATTGCCGAGCACTTCAGCAACGACGAAAGCCTCACCCCGCAGGCGCCGGCCGCCCGCGAGCTGGCCGTAGCCGCCGCCCTGCTCTATCAGGCCTCGGCCAATGGCCGCGCCCATCAGCAGCAACTGGCTGGCTGGCGCAGCGCCGGCAGTGCGCCGTGGCAGTTCACCCTCAAGCAGGGCGAGCAGTCCCACAAAGTCGCGCTGCAAGTGCAGCGCGACGGCACGCAACCGGCCCTGCTGGCCAGCGTCGGCGACAGCCAACTGAGCCTGCGCCTGCTGCACAGCGACGGCCGCTGGCTGACCTTCGAACTGGACGGCATCCGTCAGCGCCAGGCCTATCACCTGGACGGCGAGAACCTGTGGCTCTATGGCCACTTCGGCAACCTGGCGCTGACCGACGTCAGCCACGCGCCGGCCGGCGGCCAGAGCGCGGCCAGCTCCGGCACCGTCAAGGCGCCGATGGACGGCGCGATCGTCGATGTGCTGGTCGGAGAAGGCGTCCGTGTGACCAAGGGCCAGCTGCTGGTGGTGCTGGAAGCCATGAAGATGGAGCACCCGCTCAAGGCCGGCATCGATGGCGTGATCCGCCGGGTTGGCGCGAGCAGGGGCGATCAGGTGAAGAACCGCCAGGTGCTGGTGGAGATCGAAGCTGAAGAGGCCTGAGCCGGCGAACCGTAGGGTGGAAAACGCTTTCCTTGTCCACCGTCGCACGCACGGTGGATCGGTGAAGCGCGATCCACCCTACGCTTGCCGAACCGGCAGGCGCTGCTCGAAACCACGCCAGGCGCCTGATCCAGGCTGCCAGGAAACGGGGAAGGCAGCCTGGCGGTCTTCCCTTTTTGAGGGCCCGTTAAAAAGGAATATCCCATGAGCCTGCGTGACAAGACCCTGTTCATCACCGGCGCCAGCCGTGGCATCGGTCGCGAGATCGCGCTGCGCGCCGCGCGCGACGGCGCCAACGTGGTGATTGCCGCCAAGAGCGAGCAGCCGCATCCGAAGCTGGCCGGCACCATTCACAGCGTGGCGGCGGAAGCCGAGGCCGCCGGAGGCCGGGCCCTGGCACTACGGCTGGACGTGCGCGACGAACTGGCGGTACGCGCCGCCATGCAACGCGCCGCCGAACATTTCGGCGGCATCGATGCGCTGATCAACAATGCCGGCGCCATCCGTCTGCAGGGCGTGGAGAACCTGGAACCCAAGCGCTTCGACCTGATGTTCCAGATCAACACCCGCGCGGTGATGGTCTGCAGCCAGGCCGCCCTGCCCTATCTGAAGAAAAGCGCCAACCCACACATCCTCAACCTGTCGCCCCCGCTGAACCTCGACCCCAAGTGGTTCGCCCAGTACGGCCCCTACACCACCACCAAGTACGGCATGAGCATGCTTACCCTGGGCATGAGCGAGGAATTCAAGAAGTACGGCATCAGTGTTAACGCGCTATGGCCGCGCACGGTGATCGCCACGGCCGCCATCGAACATGAACTGGGCGGCCCGCAGATCTTCAAACAGGCGCGCACCCCCGCGATCATGGCCGACGCCGCGCATGCCATCCTGACCAGCCCCGCGCGCAGCCTGACCGGCCGCCTGCTGGTCGACGAAGACCTGCTGCGCGAACGCGGCACGACGGATTTCGAGGCCTATCGGTACGACCCTGCCGGCGGTAGGCTGATGCCGGACCTGTACCTGGACTGATTCGCCCATCTGACACGGCAAGAACGTCGACGCAGTCATGGCAGGACCTGACCGGGCTATCTAGGCTGCAGCGGCCCATAACAAGAAACCAAGCCCCGAGAGCCTTTGCCATGGCCAGTGTCGACACCATCTCGCCCCTCCATTTCCTCGCCCGCCTGCCCGGTCACCTGCCGCGGGTGCCGCGTATGTTGCGCGGGCTCTACTACACGGCCATCCGCAACCGCGACAAGACGCTGTCCCTGGGTTGGGCGCTGGAGCAGAGCGCCAAGCGCTTCCCCGATCGCCCCGCCGTGATGGACCTGCAGCGCAGCGTCAGCTACGCCGACTTCAACGCCTGGGCCAACCGTTTGGCGCGCAGTCTGGAAAGAAACGGCGTGAGTCACGGCAGCGTGGTGGCGGTGATGATGGAAAACCGCCTGGAAATCCTCGCGGTGCTGGCCGCGCTGGCCAAGCTCGGCGCCATCGGCGCGCTGGTCAACACGGCGCAACGGGGACAGGTGCTGGCCTACAGCCTCAATCTGGTGAAACCCGGTCATTACGTGATCGGCGCGGAGCTGCTGCAGCCCTTCGAAGACATTCAGTCCGAGCTCAACGACCTACGCCCCGAGTGGCGTTTCTGGCTGGCCGACCAGGACACCCTGCAGGATGCCGGCACGGCACCGGATGGCTGGCAGAACCTGGCGAGTATGGCCACCGAGGAGTCGAGCGAGAACCTGCCGCACACCGCTCGCGTGCGCATGAAGGACGCCTGTTTCTATATCTACACCTCGGGCACCACCGGGTTGCCCAAGGCCTCGGTGATGAGCCACGGCAAGTGGATCAAGGCCTACGGCGGCTTCGGCCACTCCGGGCTGAGCCTGACCGAGCAGGACGTGCTGTACCTCACCCTGCCCTGCTACCACAACAACGCCGTGACCGTGTGCTGGAGCGCCGCCCTGGCCGGCGGCGCGGCCATCGCCCTGCGCCGCAAGTTCTCCGCCAGCGCCTTCTGGAAGGACGTGCGGCATTACCGCGCCACCTGCTTCGGCTATATCGGCGAACTGTGCCGCTACCTGCTCAACCAGCCGCCCTGCCCCGAGGAACAGGGCAACACCCTGACCTGCATGATCGGCAACGGGCTGCGACCCTCGATCTGGGGCGAGTTCAAGCAACGCTTCGGCATCGAGCGCATCACCGAGTTCTATGCCTCCAGCGAAGGCAACATCGGCTTCACCAACGTGTTCAACTTCGACAACACCGTGGGCTTCACCCCGGCCACCTACGCCATCGTGCGCTACGACCTGGACAACGAGCAGCCAGTGCGCGACCGCAAGGGTTTCATGGTCAAGGTGAACAAGGGCGAGGCCGGCCTGCTGATCAGCGAGATCAGTCCGAAATGGCCCTTCGACGGCTACACGGACTCCGCCAAGAGCGAGGCCGCCATCTTCCGCAACGTGTTCAAGCAGGGCGATGCCTGGTTCAACACCGGCGACCTGATGCGCGACATCGGCTGCAAGCACGCCCAGTTCGTCGACCGCCTGGGCGATACCTTCCGCTGGCACGGCGAGAACGTGTCCACCACGGAGGTGGAGAACGTGCTGGGCGCCTGGCCGGGTGTGGAGGATGCGGTGGTGTACGGCGTGGAGGTGCCAGGCATGGATGGTCGCTGTGGCATGGCGGCGCTGCGGATGACCGCCGACGTCGCCTTCGATCCGCTCGGGCTGGCCACGCATTTGCGCCAGCATCTGCCGCCCTATGCCGTTCCGCTGTTCGTCCGTCTGCTCGACGAGGTCGAAACCACCGGCACCTTCAAGTACAAGAAGACCGATCTGAAGCGCCAGGCCTTCGATCCCGCGCAGACAGCCGATCCGCTGTTCGTCCTGCTGCCCGACGCACCGGGGTTCCAGGTGCTCGATGCGGTTCGCTACGCCGAGCTGTCCCGCGGCGAACACCGTCTGTAAGGCGAACGCCTCAACGGCGGATCTGGATGCTGATTTCCGCGCCCTCGATGCGCTCGAGCATGTTGCTCAGGTCGAACTCGAATTCCGCCTCCGGCTCGCTGGTAATCAACCGCCCACCCAGGGTCATCCCACCGGGCTGGGACTTGAGCCCGAACAGAGGCGGCAGCAGCGGCTTGTAGCTCTCCAGCGGGCCGTTATCGTCCTGACCTAAAAGGGGCGGCAATGTCAGGTCCAACGGCTTCGCGACGTCGGGTTCGACGGGCTCGGGTACCGTCGCGACCGTCTGCTGGCTGTCGCGAACCGGGAAGATGCGCATGACAGCCTCGCACAGGCTGTTCAACGTCCGGAACGCGGCGCTCCGGCAAAGCTCATGCTCCTGGCTGTTCGCCGACGCGGCGGGCGCACCGGCGCAGCCGAGGCAGATGCAAAAGACCCATTGCAGTAACCGACACATATTCTTCCCATGACGCTTTCTTGCCAACCGAACGAAGGTCAGCAGCTTCCATGCCAAGTTTTCGGCGCCGCGTCAGTTTAGTCGGATCGCCGGCGCTCGGCCCACTGTTGCAGATGTTGCCGCACGATCGACGCACCTGACTGTTCGCCCTGCAGGCCGCCCAGTGCCCTGGTCAGGCCATCGCGCAAGCCTGCCGTATTGCAGGCCGAGTTATGGGACAACGCCAGATAGCGCGGCTGGCTGTACAAGGCCGGCATCAGCACCACCACTTCATCCGCCCAACCGTAACGCAGCACCACCGCCTGGCCCGCCACGTGATCATGGAGCACGTAATCGATCTGGCCTGCCAGCAAGCTCTGCAGTGCCTGGACGAAATCGCCGTGAGGCCTGAGCTGCAGCTGCGCATCAGCACGCTGATCGCTCTCGGTTTCCCACTCGGTATTGTCGATACGCACACCGCGTCGCCCCCCAAGATCGTCCCAATCCTGGAAGGGGAAGACGCTGTCCTTGGCTACCCAGACCACCACCGGCGCCTCGTGCAGCGGCGGTTCCAGGAAGTCGAGGCCTGCCTGCAGCTGCGGGCGCAGCTCGGCATCGATCAGCAGATCCACCCGGCCGCTGCTGACTTCACGCTCGGCCTGCTCGGGATTTTCAGCGGTCAACACATCCAGCGTGACCCCCAGGCCGGCGGCCACACGGTTCAGCAGCGTGACGCTTGCACCTTGCGGCTCTGCCCCATCCAGCCATTGGTAGGGCACACGCTCGCCCACCCCGATCGCCACCAGATGCTCGCAGGGCTCGGCAGCCTGACTCCAGGCCGGTAGCAGGGCGAAGCAGAGGGTCATCGAGACGGGCAGCAATCGACGGGGCATGGAAGTACCGCATTAGGTCCGGGGAGCAAATGGTACACCGGAAGCGGCTGCCAATCAGGGCATCCGTGCGGCATGCCATGCACCGAAGCCTGATCCCGCCCCCACAATTTCTTGCCAATCCACCAGACGACGCCGCACCCATAAAAAAACCCGCTCCGAGGAGCGGGTTTTTCCTGTTACCGAAGCGACTGGATCAG
>NZ_JBOY01000146.1:0-3696 GCF_000647775.1 Pseudomonas sp. RL
GAACTGCACCGGCTCGTGCAGCTGGAAGGTCTACGTGAAGAACGGCCTGGTCACTTGGGAAACCCAGCAGACCGACTACCCGCGCACCCGCAACGACCTGCCCAACCACGAACCGCGCGGCTGCCCGCGTGGCGCGAGCTACAGCTGGTACATCTACAGCGCCAACCGCCTGAAATACCCGAAGGTGCGCAAGCCGCTGCTCAAGCTGTGGCGCGAAGCACGTCGCCACATGGAGCCGGTGGAGGCCTGGGCGAGCATCGTCGAGGACCCGGCCAAGGCCGAGTCCTACAAGAGCAAGCGCGGCCTGGGCGGTTTCGTGCGCTCCAGCTGGAACGAAGTCAACGAGATCATCGCCGCCGCCAACGTCTACACCGTCAAGCAGTACGGCCCGGACCGCGTGGTCGGCTTTTCGCCGATCCCGGCCATGTCGATGGTCAGCTACGCCGCCGGCTCGCGTTACCTGTCGCTGATCGGTGGCGTGTGCCTGTCGTTCTACGACTGGTACTGCGACCTGCCGCCGGCCTCGCCGCAGGTGTGGGGCGAGCAGACCGACGTGCCGGAGTCGGCCGACTGGTACAACTCCAACTACATCATCGCCTGGGGTTCCAACGTCCCGCAGACGCGGACCCCGGACGCGCACTTCTTCACCGAGGTGCGCTACAAGGGCACCAAGACCGTGGCCGTCACCCCGGATTACGCCGAGGTCGCCAAGCTCACCGACCTGTGGCTGAACCCCAAGCAGGGCACCGACGCGGCGCTGGCCCAGGCCTTCGCCCACGTGATCTTCAAGGAATTCCACCTCGACCAGCCGAGCGCCTACTTCCGTGATTACGCCAAGCGCTACACCGACCTGCCGATGCTGGTGCTGCTCGACGACATCGACGGCGGCTACCGCGCCGAGCGCTTCCTGCGCGCCTCGGACCTGGACAACGCACTGGGCCAGGACAACAACCCCGAGTGGAAGACCGTCGCCGTCGATGCCTCCGGCGAGCTGGTGTCGCCGCAGGGTTCCATCGGCTACCGCTGGGGCGAGAAGGGCAAGTGGAACATCGAGGCCCGCGAGGGCAAGGACGGCCGCGAGGTCGACCTGACCCTCAGCCAGATCGACGGTGGCGAGGTGGCCGAGGTGGGCTTCCCGTACTTCGGTGGCCAGCAGCACGACTTCTTCCCCAACGTCGCCGGCGACGCCGTGCAGTTCCGCCGCGTGCCGGTGCGCAGCCTGAAACTGGCCGACGGCCGCAGCGTCAAGGTCGCCACCGTGTTCGACCTGATGGCCGCCAACTTAGGGATAGACCGTGGCCTGGGCGGCGCCAACGTGGCCGTGGACTACAACGACGTCAACGTGCCCGGCACCCCGGCCTGGCAGGAGCAGATCACCGGTGTGTCCCGCGAGAAGGCCATCCAGGTGGCCCGCGAATTCGCCGACAACGCCGACAAGACCCACGGGCGTTCCATGATCATCGTCGGCGCGGCGATGAACCACTGGTACCACATGGACATGAACTACCGCGGGCTGATCAACATGCTCATGCTCTGCGGGTGCGTCGGCCAGACCGGTGGCGGCTGGGCCCACTACGTCGGCCAGGAGAAGCTGCGTCCGCAGTGCGGCTGGCTGCCGCTGGCCTTCGGCCTCGACTGGCATCGCCCGTCGCGGCAGATGAACGGCACCAGCTTCTTCTACAACCACAGCTCCCAGTGGCGCCACGAGAAGATGAGCATCCACGAGGTGCTCTCGCCGCTGGCCGACAAGAGCCAGTACCCCGAGCACATGCTCGACTACAACATCCGCGCCGAGCGCGCCGGCTGGCTGCCCAGCGCGCCGCAGCTCAACCGCAACCCGCTGCAGATCGCCCGCGACGCGCAAGCGGCCGGCCTGGAACCGAAGGACTACGTGGTCAAGGGCCTGCAGGACGGCAGCCTGCGCTTCGCCTGCGAACAGCCGGACAGCCCGGAAAACTTCCCGCGCAACATGTTCATCTGGCGCTCCAACCTGCTGGGCTCCTCCGGCAAGGGCCACGAGTACATGCTCAAGTACCTGCTGGGCACCACCAACGGCGTGATGAACGAGGACCTGGGCAAGCGCGCCGACGGCTTCAAGCCGACCGAGGCCGAGTGGGTGGACGAGGGCGCCATCGGCAAGCTCGACCTGGTCACCACGCTGGACTTCCGCATGTCCTCCACCTGCGTGTACTCCGACATCGTCCTGCCGACCGCCACCTGGTACGAGAAGGACGACATGAACACCTCGGACATGCACCCCTTCATCCACCCGCTGTCCGCGGCCATCGACCCGGCCTGGGAGGCGAAGTCCGACTGGGAAATCTACAAGGGCATCGCCAAGGCGTTCTCGGCCATGGCCGAAGGGCACCTGGGCGTCGAGCGCGACGTGGTGACCGTGCCGCTGCTGCACGATACCCCCGGCGAGCTGGCCCAGCCGTTCGGCGGCACCGACTGGAAGACCGCCGGCGAGGCGCCGGTGCCCGGCAAGAACGCGCCGAACATCGCCGTGGTCGAGCGCGACTACCCGTCCACCTACAAGAAGTTCACCGCCCTCGGCCCGCTGCTCGAGAGTCTGGGCAACGGCGGCAAGGGCATCAGCTGGAACACCGAGGACGAAGTGAAATTCCTCGGCGAGCTGAACTACCGGGTGCGCGAGGAGGGCGTCAGCCAGGGCCGGCCGAAGATCGAAACCGCCATCGACGCTGCCGAGGTGATCCTCTCCCTGGCGCCGGAAACCAACGGCCACGTCGCCGTGAAGGCCTGGGAAGCGCTGTCGGCCTTCACCGGCCGCGACCACAGCCACCTGGCGCTGCCCAAGGAGCACGAGGCGATCCGCTTCCGCGACATCCAGGCCCAGCCGCGCAAGATCATCTCCAGCCCCACCTGGTCGGGCCTGGAAGACGAGCACGTCAGCTACAACGCCGGCTACACCAACGTCCACGAGTACATCCCGTGGCGCACCCTCACCGGCCGCCAGCAGTTCTACCAGGACCACCCGTGGATGCAGGCCTTCGGCGAGCAGTTGATGAGCTACAAGCCGCCGATCAACACTCGCTCGCTCGGCTATGTGCAGGGCAAGAAGCCCAACGGCAATCCGGAGATCGCGCTGAACTGGATCACCCCGCACCAGAAGTGGGGCATCCACAGCACCTATACCGACAACCTGATCATGCTGACCCTCAGCCGCGGCGGCCCGATCGTGTGGATGAGCGAAATCGACGCGAAGAAGGTGGGCATCGAGGACAACGACTGGATCGAGTGCTTCAACGCCAACGGCGCGCTCACCGCCCGCGCGGTGGTCAGCCAGCGCGTCAAGGAAGGCATGGTGATGATGTACCACGCCCAGGAACGCATCGTGAACGTGCCCGGCGCCGAGAGCACCGGCACCCGCGGCGGCCACCACAACTCGGTGACCCGCGTGATGCTCAAGCCCACCCACATGATCGGCGGCTACGCCCAGCAGGCCTACGGCTTCAACTACTACGGCACCGTGGGCTGCAACCGCGACGAGTTCGTCGTGGTGCGCAAGATGAACAAGGTCGACTGGCTGGACGCGCCCTATGGCGATGACCTGCCGCAACCGCTGCCGCAGGACATTTGAGGAGTACGCCATGAAGATTCGTTCACAAGTCGGAATGGTCCTGAACCTGGACAAGTGCATCGGCTGCCACACCTGCTCGATCACCTGCAAGAACG
>NZ_JBOY01000147.1:0-19255 GCF_000647775.1 Pseudomonas sp. RL
AGCACGACCTTGCCAAGGTCGGGGTCGCGAGTTCGAGTCTCGTTTCCCGCTCCAAATACAGAAAAAAGCGACCGAAAGGTCGCTTTTTTCGTTTCTGCCTGGCGTATTACCTCACCCGTGCCGAAGGGAGCCGCCCATGATCGAAGCCACCTGGATCGCCTTCGCGTTCGGACTGGGCCTGGTGGCCCGGGTCATTGGCCTGCCGCCGCTGATCGGCTATCTCGGCGCCGGGTTCGCCCTGGCCGCGTTCGACAACCAGCTCGGCATCACCCGCGAGGACAGCGAGATCCTGGCCCATCTGTCGCACCTGGGTGTGTTGCTGCTGCTGTTCACCGTGGGTCTCAAGCTCAAGCTCGGCAACCTGGCCCGCCCGGAAGTGGTGGGCGGCAGCGTGCTGCATTTCGCGCTGTCCTCCGTGCTGATGCTGCCGCCGATCCTGCTGTTCCTGGAGGTCGGCTGGTACGAGGCGCTGATGCTCTCGGTGGTACTGGCGTTCTCCAGCACCGTGCTGGCCGCCAAGGTGCTGGAGAGTCGCCGCGAACTGAAGGCCTTCCATGGTCGCGTGGCGATCGGCGTGCTGATCATGCAGGACCTGATCGCCCTGCTGGTGATGAGCCTGACCAGCGGCCAGGTGCCCTCGGCCTGGGCGCTGCTGGTCTTCCTGCTGCCGCTGCTGCGCCCGTTGCTGTTCCGGTTGCTCGATCACAGCGGTCATGAAGAGTTGCTGGTGCTGCTCGGCCTGATGCTGGCGCTGGTGGTTGGCGGCCTCGGCTTCGAGTCGGTGGGACTCAGTTCCGAGCTGGGCGCGCTGGCCTTCGGCGCCATGCTGGCCAAGCATCCGCGCGCCGGTGAGTTGTCCAACTCCCTGTGGTCGGTCAAGGAAGTCTTCCTGGTCGGCTTTTTCCTGCAGATCGGCATCGGCGGATTGCCGGATGCCGACGCGCTGATCTTCGCGGCGTTGATGTCGCTGCTGCTGCCGCTGAAGACCGTGCTGTTCTTCTTCCTGTTCCTGGCTTTCCGCCTGCGATCGCGCAGCGCCTTCCTCAGCGCCGCCAGCCTGACCAACTACAGCGAATTCGGCCTGATCGTCATGAGCGTGGCCATGCCGCAATGGCTGGTGCCGCTGGCCATCACCGTGGCCTTCTCGTTCATCCTGTCCGCGCAGTTCAACCGGGTCTCCGCGTCGCTCTACAACCGGCTGGCCAGCCGGCTGGTGCGGCTGGAGCGCAACACCCGCCATCCCGACGAACAGCCGGTGTCGCTGGGCGATGCGCAGATTCTGGTCATGGGTATGGGGCGCTCCGGGCGCGCCGCCTACCACTACCTCAAGGAAAAAGGCTACCGGCTGATCAGCCTGGATTCCGACCCGGTAGCCGTCGAACGGGCGGCCGGCGAGGGCTGCAACGTCCTGTATGCCGACGCGGAAGACCAGACATTCTGGCAAAGCCTGGAAATGCGCCAGGTCGAGGCGGTGATCCTGACCATGAACGACGCCGAGGCGAAGGTCATCGCCAGTCGCAAGCTGCGTGAAAGGGGCTTCACTGGCCTGCTGGTTTCCCATGCCCTCTACGAGGACGTCGCCCGGCAGATCGAGGCGGCGGGCGCGGATCACACCTACCTGACCATGAGCGAGGCCGGCGCTGGTCTGGCGCAGAACGTGGCGATGCAACTGGAAGCCCGCCACGCACGACCGCAGGTCTGAGGCTCAGGCGCTGGCGCCGTAGGCAAAGGCCCGCGCGAGCCAGCGCTCACGTGTCCTGGGGCTGGCGGTCTTCACCGGGCCGAAGTTCGTCACGGTGACCGGCCTGATGCCGCAGAACCCGAGAATGGTGCGCCGCATCTGCTGGTGCCCGGGCATCCGATACACCCAGCGGTAATACCAGGGCGGCGTATCCAGGGTGACCAGCAGATGCGCCGAGCGCCCCACCAGCAGCCCGTCGGCCATCAGGGAATCCTTGCGAAAGCGGAAGGCGAAGCCCGGCAAGAGCACCCGGTCGAAGAAGCCCTTCAGCAGGGCCGGTATCGAGCCCCACCAGATCGGATAGACGAAGACCAGGTGCTGAGCCCAGGTGATCGCTTCCTGGGCGGCCAGTAGGTCGGGCTCCAGCGGCTGGATGCAGTTGTAGCCCTCGTGGAGGATGGGATCGAACCGCAGCGACCCGAGCGCGAGGCTGCGCACCTCATGACCTGCTGCTTCCGCCCCCTTGACGTAGGCCTGGGCGAGCGCGCCGCACAGGCTGTCCTGTGCGGGATGGCCGAGGATGACCAGAATTCGTTTGTTCATGCCGACTCCTTTTCTGGGAAAGCGGCAGCCTAAGGATTGCCCCTAGGGGAAGGGTCAAGCGGTTTTTTCGCAGTCCCACAGGGCGGGCGCGTCAGTCAGACGTTGCCGAAGGTCATTCAACTGTCCGATCCGTGTCGTTGCGGCGTCGACCTGCGCCTGCAGGGTGCGCCGCTTGCGATCGATCTGTTCGACGATGTCATCCAGGCTGGGCGCCTGGCCGGTGGATGCGCCCCGCAGGGTCTCGGCCAGTTCCTTGAGCGTGAAGCCGAGCGTCTGTGCGCAGCGAATGGTTTCGACCATGCCGATCACCTCCGGCGCATAGACGCGATACGTGCCCCGGCGCCGGGGCGTCGGAATGAGCCCCAGTTCCTCGTAGAGGTAGATCGCCTTGCGCGACGCGCCGGTCCGCTTCGAGAGATCGCCGATATACATGTCGTGGCCCACATCAGCCCCGGCCGAGGGCGGAAACCAGGCCGGCGATGAAGAATACGCCCGCCAGAAACAGAATCTGGTTGCGCTGGCGATCCGTGAACACATAGCTCTGGCCCCTGCTCTGGGCGTACACATCGCCCGTCAGGGCCACCACGACCGCGGCGGGGGTGAACAGCAGAAGCGAAATCATGATGAACCAGCGCTTGCGGAACCAGGGTAGCTCGGCATAGGGCGTGTCGATCTTCGTGAAGGCTTTCGGATTCATGGGGTTTCCATCGGGGCTTCCGGAAAGGCAGGACCAACTGAGCCCCGCATCGCCCATATCATATTGATTGCTCTGGGCAGAAGTCTGTCGGGTACGTTGATCTGGATCACGGGCGCGATGTGGCGCGCTTTTGTAGGAGCGAACTTCAGTCGCGAGCCTCGAACCCGACCGCACAACGCGGACACAGGCAGGCCCGGTCCACCTGATCCGGCGGCAGCCGTTGCAGCGCTTCCGGGCTCACCGTCACCTGTCGACACCAGCATTCCGCGTCGAAATGCCCGGCGGCGGCCGGCGCGCACTGATTCGCACCGCCACACAGCGGACAGCGTTGGAGGGGAAGGGGGTTCTGCATACGTTGACTACCTGTAAGGGGCCGAGCGGCGCGCGGATTCTGCATCACCGCGCCATCAGTGCAAATACGCCCCAGCCCAGGTACTCGCGCGTATACGTGGCATAACGCACCGGTTCCGAGGTCAGTTGGGCGCGCACCTCGTTCGCCAGCTCGTCGCCGGGATTGGCGGCCAGCCAGCGGCGCATGGTGAGCCATTTGGCCGCCTCGTATCGGTCCCAGCCGTCCTGGTCGGCCAACACCATTTCCACCACGTCATAGCCGAGGCGGCCTAACGAGGCGAGCAGCTCCGGCAGCAGGAGAAAGTCGGCCATCGAATGGGCCTGGCAGCCCCTGGCCACGTCCTCCGACGGCGGTAGCTGTCGCCAGTAGGGTTCGCCGATAAGGATGATTCCTCCGCTGCGCAGACTGCGTGCCAGCAGCGCGAGGGTGCCGGCGACGCCGCCGCCTATCCAGCTGGCGCCGACACAGGCGGCCACATCGACCTTCTCATCGGAGACATAGCCGGCGGCATCGCCGTGGACGAACGTGACCCGATCGGCCACGCCCAGCTCCACGGCACGGCGCTTCGCCTGCTCGCTGAACAGCTGGCTCAGATCGACGCCGGTGCCCACCACGCCGTGATCGCGCGCCCAAGTGCAGAGCATCTCCCCCGAACCGCTGCCCAGGTCGAGTACCCGGGCACCCGGCTCCAGGCGCAGCGCCGCACCGAGCGTGGCGAGCTTGTCGGGCGTGATCGGATTGTGGATACGGTGAGCGCTTTCCGTGATGTTGAAGATGCGCGGGATGTCCATGGGTAGATTCCTCAATTGAGTGCTTACGGCTCGGGCCCTTGCGCATCAGGAGCAACGCTACCTGCCTCGCCCAGCAACCGGAGTGTCCGCGCATCCGGCTCTCCTGCAAAGAGACGTTCCAGCGCAGCGCCGAAAACCGGCTCGTCGGGATCGGCGCGGGCGAACAGGGTCATGCACGAGCGGAACTTCAGCGCATCGAGCTCGCCCAGCACCAACTCCGCTCCGAGGGGCTGGTGCGCCAGCATGGCTGCCGTGGCGTCGCGCAGCCGCTGGCCCAGCAGCGGATGCGCAAGATACGCCCGCGCCTCGGCCAGTCCACTCAAACCGTAATAGTCGGCGTTGACGCTGCGCCCCAGCCCCTTGAGCTGGGGAAACACGAACCAGATCCAGTGCGTTCGTTTCCGGCCCGCACGCAGCTCGGCCAGCGCCGTTGTGTAGGAGGCGTGCTGGGCTTCGATGAAGCGCGAAAGGTTGAACACATCGTTGGTCATGGGGACTCCGCTAGGGGGGTAATGAGGTGCGCTCGTCGTCAGAGCAGTCCCTGCAAGGTCGCCAGGGTGTCGGCTTCCTCAACGCGCTTGTCGGTACGCCAGCGCAGGATGCGCGGAAAGCGCACCGCCACGCCGCTCTTGTGGCGCTTGGACAGCGCAATGCCCTCGAAGCCCAGCTCGAACACCAGCGTCGGGGCGACGCTGCGCACCGGGCCGAAGGTCTCGACCGTGGTGCGGCGGATGATGGCGTCCACCTGGCGGATCTCCGCATCGGTCAGCCCCGAATAGGCCTTGGCGAAGGGCACCAGCACCCGCTCGCCGGGCGCCGAATCGTCCCACACAGCAAAGGTATAGTCGGTGTACAGGCTGGCCCGGCGACCGTGGCCGCGCTGGGCGTAGATCAGCACCGCATCCACGAAGAACGGATCGATCTTCCACTTCCACCACAGCCCCAGGTCGCGGGTGCGCCCCACGCCGTACAGTGAGTCGAGGCGCTTGAGCATCATCCCTTCCACGCCGAGGCTGCGCGAGGCTTCGCGTTGCTCGGCCAGCGCTTCCCATGTGTCGCTGCTCAGTTGGGGCGACAGGCGCAGCGCGGGATGCGCGACCGCGGCCACCAGCCGCTCCAGCTCCATCCGGCGGTCTTCCTGGGGGCGGCTGCGCCAGTCCTCGCCCTGGTACTCGAGCAGGTCATAGGCCAGCAACACTGCTGGCACCTCGTCCAACAGCTTGCGGCTCAGCGTCTTGCGGCCGATGCGTTGCTGCAGCAAGGCGAAGGGCAGGATGCCGAAAGCCGCGTCGTTGCCCGGCGGCGGATCGCGCCAGACGACGATTTCCCCATCCAGCACGCAGCCGTCCGGCAGCGCCGCGGCCAACGCCTGCAGCTCGGGGAAACGCTCGGTGATCAGCTCCTCGCCCCGCGACCACAGCCAGGATTGCCCGTCGCGACGAATCAGCTGCGCGCGGATCCCGTCCCACTTCCATTCCACCAGCCACTCCTCCGGCGGGCCGAGCAGCGCCGCGAAGCGCTCCACCGGCTCCTGCAGCGGATGGGCGAGAAAAAACGGGTACGGCTGGCCGCCGCGCTGGGCATGTTCATCGCCGGACTCCGGCGCGATCAGCGCCAGATAGTCGGCCGCAGTCGGGCGGTGCGCCAGGTCCGTGTAGCCGACCAGGCGCTGGGCGACGCGCTTGGCATCCAGTCCGGCCAGGGTGGCCAGGGCGCGGGTGACCAGCAACTTGGAAACCCCGACGCGAAAAGCGCTGGTGATCAGCTTCAGACTGACCAGCAGGCTCGGCCGGTCCAGCTGCGTCCACAGGGCGGCGAGGCGTTCGGCCAGTTCTTCCGGTGGCAGACTGCGCAGGGGCAGCAGCGCCTGCTCCATCCACCAGGCCAGCCCGTGTTCGCTGCCGGTGCCGGTTTCCGGCAGCAGCAGGGCGATGGTTTCCGCCAGATCGCCGACCGCCTGATAGCTCTCCTCGAACAGCCAGTCGGGCAACTGCGCCTGGCGGGTGGCCAGCTCGCGCAGCAGGCGGGTTGGCACCAGCTGGCGCGGCTTGCCGCCGGCCAGGAAGTACACCGCCCAGGCCGCGTCGGCCGGCTCGACCTGGTTGAAATAGGCCTGCAGAGCGTGCAGCTTGGCGTTGCTGGAGGTGGTGGCGTCCAGCTGGGCGTACAGCTCGGCAAAGGCCTTCATGTGGCCGCCTCGCTGACGGGCGTGTCGTCCTCCTCGCCGTACTCGGTGGCAAACGCCCGCGCGTCCAGGCCCTGTTCGCACAGATAGCGCACCAACGTCTCCACCTGGCCATGGGTGACCATCACCCGCTCGGCGCCGGTCTGCGCGATGGCCCACAGCAGGCCGGGCCAGTCGGCGTGGTCGGACAGCGCAAAGCCCCGGTCCACGCCACGCCGCCGGCGCGTGCCGCGCAACAGCATCCAGCCGCTGGCAAAGGCGTCGCTGCAATCGCCGAAACGGCGCATCCAGGGACTGCCGCCTGCCGAGGGCGGGGCGATCACCAGGGCCTGGCGCAGCGCCGGATCGTTCTTGCGGAAATCGCCGGCGTATTGGGTTTCAGGCAGGTAAACCCCGGCGGCGCGGTACACCCCGTTCAACGGCTCCACCGCACCATGCACCAGCAGCGGACCGATGCCGGCGTCGATGCCGTGCAGAATGCGCTGCGCCTTGCCGAACGCATAGGCGAACAGCACGCTGGCCCGCATGGCCTCGGCATTGGCGCGCCACCAGGCGTTGATGTCGGCGAAGATCGCCGCCTGCGGCGCCCAGCGGTAGATCGGCAGGCCGAAGGTGGATTCGGTGATGAAGCAGTGACAGCGCACCGGCTCGAACGCCGCGCAGGTGCCGTCCGGCTCCACCTTGTAATCGCCCGAGGCCACCCAGACCTCGCCACGGTACTCCAGCCGTACCTGCGCCGAGCCCAGCACATGGCCGGCGGGGTGAAAGCTGAGGGTCACGCCCTGATGCTCGATGCGCTCGCCATAAGGTAGCGTCTGCAGATTGATGTCCGACCCCAGTCGCACCCGCAGCACGCCTTCGGAGGGCGCCGCCGCCAGATAGTGCCGGCTGCCCCAGCGCGCATGATCCCCATGGCCGTGGGTGATTACCGCACGATCCACCCCGCGCCAGGGGTCGATATAGAAATCACCGGCCGGACAGTACAGCCCTTCCGGGCGGGCAACGACCAAATCCATGCAAATGCCACCGGGGGAGGAGGGGTATGTAGGTTAAGAGTCGGGTGGGGTGGGGAGGTTCGTTGGCGGGGGCTGGGCCTGGCACAGCCGAGGGTCACGCGGGCAGATTCCGGAGGTAAGGTGGCATGTGGGTTGCTTGCCTGAATGCGGTAGGGCCATTTCTTGAGGAAATTCAATGATTTCGGGTATCTCGTCGCACGCCATTTCGACTGTTTTCTCCCCAAAGCCTGCCGATGGCGGCAAAGTTTTGCCTCATCCCAAACAAGCCACTGAGTCGATTGGTTCGGATCAAGCATTTCCGAACCTTGAAACCGTAGCGGCGCTCTCCTCTATCGCCCAGAAATATGATGTTCGGAGCATGTCTCCCCGCGAAATGGCATCGATGAGTCAGGAGCTGTTTCAAGGCGGCTTTATCTCCTTCCAGGATCACGCCTTGTTGTCGTTTCAGCCTGATCTGGGCCATCCGCTGCCCGGTGCTGTTCAGCAACCCGACATGCCGCTGGATTTCATTGCGCACCGGGAAAGGCAGTTGCAGGTTCATGCGCAGCGTGGCGAGACGTCCTTCGCTGCAAATGACAGGAAGATCCTGAGCCTCCTCGGAAATTTGGAAGTATTAGCCTGACCGGGGAGTTTCGCGTCATTAAGAAATGTGCGCGATGCTGTCTTGCTTCGATTCCCTCCAATGGCCTTACTGGCGCCGTCTGACGGTTGGTCATTCGCTCTGGCTGAAATTTCCTGCTGACAGTCCTGTCCACCCTGCATGGCCTATATGCGGAGGCGATCATGGAAGGCATGTTTTTCAGTAGCGGAACAGCTCTGATACGCACGTTGGTTGTAAGCGTGCTGGCCTATATCAGCCTGGTGCTACTGTGCGCAGAAAAGCCCGACCTGCATCCCTCTAGGTCGGGCTTTTTGCCGCACTTAGTCGTAATTACATCGTCGGGTAATCGATATAACCCTCAGGGCTTGAGCCGTAGAAGGTCTCGAACTTCGGCTCATTCAGCGGCGCATCCTGCTCCAGTCGCTTCACCAAATCCGGGTTGGCAATAAAGGGCACACCAAAGCTCACCGCATCGCACTTGCCGGCCGCCAGCCAGGCGTTGCCCTGTTCCTTGGTGAAGCCTTCGTTGGCGATCAGCGCACCACCAAACTGCTGCTTCAGTTGCGGAGCGATGCTGTCTTCGCCTTCCTTCTCGCGGGTGAAGATGAAGGCGATCTTGCGCTTGCCCAGTTCGCGGGCTACGTAGCCGAAGGTTTCCGCCGGGTTTTCATCGCCCATGTCGTGGCTGTCGCCGCGCGGGGCGAGGTGCACGCCGACGCGGCCGGGGCCCCAGACCTTGATCAGCGCGTCGGTGATTTCCAGCAGCAGGCGGGCGCGGTTTTCCAGCGAACCGCCGTAGGCGTCGGTGCGCTGGTTGGTGCGGCTCTGCAGGAACTGGTCGATCAGGTAGCCGTTGGCGGCGTGCAGTTCCACGCCGTCGAAGCCGGCTTCCTTGGCGTTTTCCGCACCCTTGCGGAAGGCTTCGATCACGCCGGCGATCTCGGCGGTTTCCAGGGCGCGCGGGGTTTCATAGTCCTTCTTCGGGCGCACCAGGCTGACGTGGCCGGCGGGCTTGAGGGCGCTGGGCGCGACGGGCACTTGGCCGTCCAGGTAGATCGGGTCGGAGATGCGGCCGACGTGCCAGAGCTGCAGAACGATCTTGCCGCCGGCGGCGTGCACGGCGTCGGTGACTTTGCGCCAGCCCTGGATCTGTTCGGCGCTCCAGATGCCGGGGGTGTTCGGGTAGCCGACGCCCATGGGGGTGACGGAGGTGGCTTCGGTGAGGATCAGCCCGGCGCTGGCGCGCTGGCGGTAGTACTCGACCATCATCTCGCTGGGCACGCGGCCGGCGTCGGCGCGGCAGCGGGTGAGGGGCGCCATGATGATGCGGTTGTTGAGGGCGAGGTCGCCGAGGGTGATGGGGGTAAAAAGGGTGGGCATGGAAGATCCCTGTATTTCCGGTTGGGAGGATGGCAGGAAGATGGGGGCGGGGTGGGGGTTTGCAAGGGAGGCGGGCGCATGGAACGGTAGGGTGGTCGGCGCTTTTCCGGCCACCAAGTGGTGGGCACCGGTGGTTCGTCCGGTGGCCAACGCGTTGCGTTTACCACCCTACGGGGGTGGGTGCAGCCAATAAAAAACACCCCGGCGGCGCAGGCCGGCGGGGTGTTCGCGTGGGCTGCGCGGCTGTGCATGGAAGCCGCGCAGGGATCACTCGGTTACTGCTTCTGCGGGTCGAACTGCTTGTCCTTGATGAACAGGGCAGGGATCACGCCGCAGATGAAGTAGGCCGCGCCCATCACCAGGAAGCCCAGGCCGATGGAGTACTGCGTGGCCAGGAAGCCGATGGCGGCCGGGGCAATCGCCGCACCGATACGACCGATGTTGTAGGCGCCGCCCACGGCGGTGCCGCGGTACTTGGCCTGGAACGATTCGGTCATGTAGGTGGCGTTCACGCCGTAGGGGATGCCGTACAGGAAGCCGAACACGACCAGCATCCACAGGATGGTGTCGGGGCTGTGGTACAGCACGATGATCGGCAGGAACACGGCGGTACCGATGGCGCCGAAGGCATACACGGCGCGACGGCCGAACTTGTCCGCGGCCATGCCGGCCAGGATCTTGCCGAGAATCATCGCGGTGTAGGTACCCACCAGGTAGGCGGTCATGGACTTGAAGTTCATGCCCATTTCGGTCTGCAGGTAGGCCGGCATCCAGTTGTTCACGCCGTAGTAGCCGAACTGCAGGAAGCCTGCGGTCAGGCACCAGAAGATGAACATGCTGCGCGCCTGGCGGTCGCCGAAGATCATCTTGTAGGCGCTTTCGCGCTTTTCCGGAGCGACAGCTGTGTCCTTCACGCCTTCGGCCAGCTTCTTGGCCTGCTCGGCCTTGGCCTTGACCCAGGCAGCCGGCTCGGGAACCAGGCGCTGCATGAAGATGGCCAGCAGCACCGGGATGATGGCGACGTAGAAAAGGTAGCGCCAGCCATAGGTCGGCAGCAGCCAGCCGGCGAGCAGGGTGGCCACGATGTAGCCCACGGACCAGCCGGCTTGCAGGGTGCCCAGCACGGTGGTGCGGTACTTGGTGGGCACGTACTCGGCCATCAGGGTGTTACAGGCCACGTACAGTGCGCCCAGGCCCAGGGAAGACACGAAGCGGAAGAATGCGAACTGCCAGTAGCTCTGGGTCAGGCCCAGGGCTGCGGTACCGACCGAGAACAGGACGATGGTCCAGACCACGGTCTTGACGCGACCGAAGCGGTCGCAGGCCCAGCCGCCATATATGCCGCCGATGGCCATGCCCGCGAGGGTAAAGCTACCCAGGCTGCCGGCCTCCAGGTTGGTCAGGCCGAATTCTTCCTTGAGGCTGGTGAGGCTGTAGGAGAGGAGCATCAGGTCCGCACCGTCGATCAGTAGACCGAGGAAGCAGAAGATGAAAACGATGATCCAGATTTTGCTCTGCGGGGCTGCCGCGCCCGGAAGCGTAGTCGTCGTGCTGCTCATAACGAACGAAACCTATATAGGTGTAGCGAAATGGGGCGCAACGCTGCCCCGTATGAAGAAGCCTTCTGCGGCGAGCCCGGTAGGCTGCCGCAGAGGCGTGGGCAGGGTTAGCGCTGCGCTTCGCGGATCATGTTGCGAGCGATGATCACCTGCTGGATCTGCGTGGTGCCTTCGTAGAGGCGGAACAGGCGCACGTCGCGGTAGAAGCGCTCGATGGCGTATTCGCTGATGTAGCCGGCGCCGCCATGGATCTGCACGCCACGGTCGGCCACGCGGCCGCACATTTCGGTGGCGAACATCTTGGCGCAGGAGGCTTCGGTGCTGACGTTCTGGCCGGCGTCGCGCTTGCGCGCGGCGTCCAGGACCATGCAACGGGCAGCGTAGATTTCGGCCTTGCTGTCGGCCAGCATGCCCTGGATCAGCTGGAACTCGGCGATGGCCTGGCCGAACTGCTTGCGCTCCAGTGCGTACTGCAGGGAGTCAGCCAGCATGCGCTCGGCGGCGCCCACGGACAGGGCGGCGATGTGCAAGCGGCCCTTGTCGAGCACCTTCATGGCGGTCTTGAAGCCGACGCCTTCCTTGCCACCGATCAGGTTCTCGGCCGGTACGCGGACATTCTCGAAGATCACGTCGGCGGTGTGGGCACCTTTCTGGCCCATCTTGTGGTCGCGCTTGCCCACGGTGACGCCGGGGGTGCCGGCTTCGACGATGAACGAGCTGATGCCGCCCGCGCCCTTGATCTCGGGGTTGGTGCGGGCCATCACGGTGAAGATGCCGGCGTGCGGGGCGTTGGTGATGAAGCGCTTGGTGCCGTTGATCACGTAGAAGTCGCCATCGCGCACGGCGGTGGTCTTCAGGGAAGCGGCGTCGGAACCCGAATCCGGCTCGGTCAGGCAGAAGGAGCTGAGGAACTCGCCGGCGGCCAGCTTGGGCAGGTACTTGGCCTTCTGCTCGTCGGTGCCGTCCAGCAGGATGCCGATGGAGCCGATGCCGTTGTTGGTGCCGATGTAGGAGCGGAACGCCGGGGAGGTGCGGCCCAGTTCAAAGGCGATGTTCACCTCTTCTTCCATGGTGACGCCCAGGCCGCCGAAGTCCTCCGGAATGGTCAGGCCGAACAGGCCCAGGTCCTTCATCTGCTGGACGATATCGGCCGGCATCTCGTCGGTTTCGGCCACTTCATTCTCACGGGGAATGAGGGTTTCGTTGACGAACTGGCGGATGGTATCCAGCAGGATTTGCAGGGTTTCCGGATCGCGGATCATGTGTACTCCTCGGGGTCCGATCAGTCGGACGTGTCATATCGACGAGGCATGACCCGCGTCGCTATCAGCGGGTACTGGCCTCGATGTTGCTAACCATGTGGACCAGTCGCGGTCCGATGTCCTCTTCCAGCTTTTCGCGCGAGAGCTGGAAACTCGGGCCGCCACAGTTGAACACCAGCAGCCCGTGCTGCGCGTGCACCATTGGCACGGCCACGGCATTCACATCCCGGTGCCATTCGCCGATCGACAGGCAGTAGCCGTAGTCGGCGTAGTCCCGGAAGGCCTTTTCCAGTCCCTTGCGGATCTTCGGCCAGTCCTCCGCGTGTCGCGTGCGGATGTGGTCCAGCAGAAAGTCGCATTCGCTCTCTGGCAGTCCGGCCAGACAGGCGCGTCCCGCCGCACTCAGATGCAGGGGCAGGTGGGTACCCACCTGGCGGCGCATCGTGAGGTTGCCCTGGCCGTGCACCACGTCCAGGTAAACCATCTGCAGCCGGTCCCGGGCCGCCATGGCCACCGCCGCGTTGGCGTGGTTGGCCAGCTGCTCCATCAACGGATGCGCCACCGCCCGGATCGACAGGTTGGAGAGCATCGCGTAGCCGAACGACATGACGCCGACGTCCAGCTGGTATTTCCCACCCGGCAACTGCTTGAGGTAGCCGAGCCGCGTCAGGGTGTACGTCAGCCGGCTCACGGTCGGCCTCGGCAGATTGGCCTTGCGGGCCAGCTCCTGATTGCTCAGCACGCTCTCGCGCGGGCTGAAGCAGCGCAGCAGCTCCAGGCCACGGGCCAGCGCCGTGACGAACTGGCGGTCCTTTTCCTCCTCTTCGAAGGCGGACATCGGGTCGAGCAGCACCCGTTCGACGTCCGAACCGGTCTCCTGCTCAGGGGACCGATCCCTGATCTTGCGCTGCATGGTAGAGCCTCCATTTTCCTAAAATCAAATTTTCGAAATTGTATTCCGCATAGCGGACATTGAGCAAGAGCCGCGAGCTTGGCGGATTTTCCCCGGTTTGCTGGCCAAATTGCAGCGGTTTCGTTCGACCAAAGTCGTAGGTCCGAGGAGTGACATTTACAGAAAACGAACTTCGAACCTATCATTCTGGCGAAACGTGAAATGCAATTTCGCATAGCGGACATTGCTGCATGGTCAGAACCGGAGCAGAGATGAGCCAATCCACCGATCCAGTCGTGCTGCTGGAGTATCCCGTCGACGGCGTCGCCGTCGTGCGCATCAGCCGTCCCGAAGCCAAGAACGCGCTCAATTCGGCCGTTCGTCATCAGCTGGCCGAACACTTCCGGGCGCTGGCCCGGCGCGACGACATCCGCGCCATCGTGTTGACCGGGGGCGAGCAGTTCTTCGTGGCCGGTGCGGATATTAAAGAGTTCGCAACCGCCTCGCCGATTGAGATGTATGGCCGTCACACCGAGTTGCTGTGGGACCCGATTGCCCGTTGCCCGAAGCCAGTCATCGCGGCGGTCAACGGCTTCGCCCTGGGCGGCGGCTGCGAGCTGGCGATGCACTGCGACATCATCGTCGCCGGTGAATCCGCCCGATTCGCCCAACCGGAAGTCAAGCTCGGCCTGATGCCGGGCGCCGGTGGAACCCAGCGGCTGGTTCGCGCGGTCGGCAAGTTCCAGGCCATGCGCATCGCCCTGACCGGCTGCATGGTCAAGGCGCCCGAAGCGCTGGCCATCGGCATGGTCAGCGAAGTGGTGCCGGATGATCAGACCCTGGCCCGCGCCCTGGCCCTGGCCAGCGAAATTGCCGCACTGCCGCCGCTGGCCGTGCAACAGATCAAGGAAGTGATGCTGGCTGGCGCCGACCTGCCGCTGGACAGCGCACTGACCCTGGAACGCAAGGCGTTCCAGCTGCTGTTCGATTCCGCCGATCAGAAGGAAGGCGCCGCCGCCTTCTTCGAGAAGCGCAAACCTACCTATCGCGGGGAGTAAGCATGGCCCGTTCGATCCAAATCATGGGGCTGGTCGGCACCGGCGTGATGGGCGCCGGTATCGCCCAGATCGCCGCCCAGGCCGGCGTGGAAGTCCGTCTGTTCGACGCCCGCGAAGGCGCGGCCCAGGCCGCCCGCGACAACCTGGCGGGTACCTTCGCCAAGCTGGTGGCCAAGGGCAAGATCACCCAGGCATCCGCCGATGCGGCCCTGGCGCTGCTCAAGCCGGTCACCCGAATCGAAGAACTGGCCGGTTGCGACATGGTGGTGGAAGCCATCGTCGAGAACCTTGACGTCAAGCGCGGCCTGCTCACCCAGCTGGAAGGCATCGTGGATGCCGAGTGCATCCTGGCCACCAATACCTCGTCGCTGTCGGTGAGCGCCATCGCCACCGCGTGCCAGCACCCCGAGCGCGTGGCCGGTTTCCACTTCTTCAACCCGGTGCCGCTGATGAAGGTCGTCGAAGTCATCGACGGCATCGCCACCGAGCCGGCGGTCAGCGACGCGCTGCTGGACCTGGCCAAGCGCATGGGCCACACCGGCGTGCGCGCCCAGGATACCCCTGGCTTCATCGTCAACCACGCCGGCCGTGCCTACGGCACCGAGGCCCTGAAGATCCTCGGCGAGGGTGTGGCGCCCAAGGGTGATGTGGACCGCATCCTGCGCGAAGGCGCCGGGTTCCGCATGGGCCCGCTGGAGCTGTTTGACCTGACCGCGCTGGATGTCTCCCATCCGGTGATGGAATCCATCTACACCCAGTTCTATCACGACCCCCGCTACCGTCCCTCGCCGCTGACCCGCCAGATGCTGGTGGCCGGCCGCGTCGGCCGCAAGGTCGGCCAGGGCTTCTACCGCTACGAGAACGGCCAGATGGTCGATGCGCCGCAGCCGCAGCCGGTGCCGACCGTCGAGCAGCTGCCGCCGGTGTGGGTGATGAGCGAGAACGCCGGGGACCAGCAGAAGCTGGTGGCGCTGGTGAAAGCGCTCGGTGCCCGCGTGGAGGAGGGCGAGCGTCCTTCCGACGAGGCCATGTGCCTGATCGCGCCCTATGGCGATGACGCCACCACCGCCGCCACCTGCTTCGGCGTGGATGCGGCGCGCACCGTTTGTATCGATCTGCTCACCGACCTGTCCCGTCACCGCACCCTGATGATGACTCCGGCCACTCGTCCCGACATGCGCGACGCCGCCCATGCGCTGTTCGCCCGCGATGGCGTGGGCGTGACCGTGATCCGTGACAGCGTCGGCTTCGTGGCCCAGCGTGTGCTGGCCATGGTGGTCAACCTGGCCTGCGACATCGCCCAGCAGCAGATCGCCAGCCCCGAAGACATCGACCAGGCCGTGCGCCTAGGCCTGGGTTACCCCCAGGGTCCGCTGGCCTGGGGCGACAGCCTCGGTCCGCGTCGCCTGCTGACCATACTGGAGCGCATGGTGGACATGACCGGCGACCCGCGTTACCGCCCGAGCCCCTGGCTGCGCCGCCGTGCCCAACTGGGCCTGTCGCTGCGGCAGGCTGAGCCGTCCGCCGTCTAATCCTTCTTCTATATAGGTTTCAACATGCTCAACGCCTACATCTACGCGGGCCTGCGTACTCCCTTCGGTCGCCACGGCGGTGGCCTGGCGCCGGTGCGCCCGGACGACCTGGTCGCCGACGTGATCCGCGAGCTGATCGCCCGCACCGGTATCGACGGCGCTGCCGTCGACGACCTGATCCTCGGCAACACCAACCAGGCTGGTGAAGACAGCCGCAACATCGCCCGCCACGCCGTGCTGCTGTCCGGCCTGCCGGTCACCGTGCCCGGTCAGACCGTCAACCGCCTGTGCGCCAGCGGCCTGGCCGCGGTGATCGACGCTGCTCGCGCCGTCACCTGCGATGAAGGCGAGCTGTTCGTCGCCGGCGGCGTGGAAAGCATGTCCCGCGCGCCGTTCGTCATGGCCAAGGCCGAGAAGGCCTATAGCCGCGACTTCACCGTGTACGACAGCACCATCGGCGCGCGCTTCCCGAACCCGAAGATCATCGCCCAGTTCGGCAACGACACCATGCCGGAGACCGGTGACAACGTGGCCCGTGACTTCGGCATCAGCCGTGAAGAGGCGGATATCTTCGCCGCCGCCTCCCAGGCCAAGTTCGAGGCCGCCCGCCAGGCCGGTTTCTTCGCCGAGGAAATCCTCCCGGTGAGCGTGCCGACCGGCCGCAAGACCCCGCCGGCGATCATTGCCGAGGACGAGCATCCGCGTCCGCAGTCCGACCTGACCACGTTGGCCAAGCTGCGTCCGCTGTTCGAAGGCGGCGTGGTCACCGCCGGCAACGCCTCGGGCGTCAACGATGGTGCCGCCGCGCTGCTGATCGGCAGCCAGGCCGCCGGCGAGAAGCATGGTCTCACGCCGATGGCGCGCATCCTGTCGGCGGCCGCCGCCGGCGTCGAGCCGCGCATCATGGGTGTCGGCCCGGTCGAGGCCATCAACAAGGCCGTCGCCCGCGCTGGCCTGACCCTGGCGGACATGGACATCATCGAGATCAACGAAGCCTTCGCCTCCCAGGTGCTGGGCTGCCTGAAGGGCCTGGGCGTCGCCTTCGACGACCCGCGCGTCAACCCGAACGGTGGCGCCATCGCCGTGGGTCACCCGCTGGGCGCCTCCGGTGCCCGTCTGGCGCTGTCCACCGCGCGCGAACTGCAGCGCAGCGGCAAGCGCTATGCGGTCATCAGCCTGTGTATCGGTGTCGGCCAGGGCCTGGCCATGGTCATCGAGCGCGTCTGAGCACACGGCCCTTTCGGCCATTTAAACCAGGTCGGCGGCATTGCCCGCCGGCCGCGTTGAAAAGGTAAGAGACATGGGTGCATTGAGTGGGATTCGGGTACTGGACCTGAGTCGTGTGTTGGCAGGCCCCTGGTGCGGCCAGATCCTGGCTGACCTGGGCGCCGAGGTGATCAAGGTCGAGCGTCCGCGCGTGGGTGACGACACCCGTGGCTGGGGCCCGCCGTACATGAAGACCCCGGAAGGCGAGAACAGCGCCGAGGCCTCCTATTACCAGTCCGCCAACCGCAACAAGCTGTCGGTGTCCATCAACATCGCCACGCCGGAAGGCCAGGAGCTGGTGCGTGCACTGGCCGCCACCTCCGACGTGCTGATCGAGAACTACAAGGCCGGCTCGCTGGCCAAGTACGGCCTGGACTACGAAAGCCTGTCGAAGCTCAACCCGCGCCTGGTCTACTGCTCGATCACCGGCTTCGGCCAGACCGGCCCGCGCGCCGAAGAGCCGGGCTACGACTTCATCATCCAGGGCATGGGCGGCCTGATGAGCATCACCGGCGAGAAGGACGGCGTGCCCGGCGCCGGCCCGCAGAAGGTGGGCGTGGCCGTGGCCGACGTGATGACCGGCCTGTACTCCACCATCGCCATCCAGGCCGCGCTGCTGGCCCGCGAGAAGACCGGCCGCGGCCAGCACTGCGACATGGCGCTGCTGGACGTGCAGGTGGCGGCGCTGGGCAACCAGAGCCAGAACTACCTGAGCACCGGCCGTTCGCCGGGCCGCCAGGGCAATGCCCACGTGAACATCGTTCCGTACCAGGTGTTCACCGCCAAGGACATGGACTTCATCATCGCCTGCGGCAACGACACCCAGTTCGTCGCCCTGTGCGACGCCATCGGCCTGCCGGAGCTGCCGCTGGACCCGCGCTTCACCAAGAACGCCGACCGCGTGCGCAATCGTGACGTCATCGTCGGCATCCTGTCCGAGCACTTTCTCACCGACACCGCCGACAACTGGGTCTCGAAGATCCACGCCGTGAAGGTGCCGGTCGGTGTGATCAACGACATCGGCCGCGCCCTGGCCGAACCGCAGGTGCTGGCCCGCAACATGCTGGTCAACATCCCGCACGCCCAGAACCCGGACTTCAGGATGGTCGGCAGCCCCGTGAAGCTGTCCGACACCCCGGTCGAGTACAAGCGGCCGGCGCCGATGCTCGGCGAGCACACGGACGAGGTGCTCAGCACCCGCCTGGGGCTGTCCGCCGAAGCCCTGGAGCTGCTCAAGGACAAGGGAATCATCGAGCAGCTGAAGTAATCGCTGGCTCACTGCCTGAGCTGGAAGTCCCCGGTCGTGTAGCGACGCGACCGGGTCAGCAACACGCAACCACAAGAGAGACAATATGAAACCGTTGATGAAAATGCTGATGGCGGCAGGTGCTGCCGTGTTCCTTCCGCTGATGGGCACGAGCGCCCAGGCCGCGGACTGGCCCGCCAAGAACGTCACCCTGGTGGTTCCCTACGCCGCCGGTGGCACCACCGATATCCTGTCCCGTCGCGTAGCCGACCTGCTGGGCACCGAGCTGGGCATCACCGTGATCGTCGAGAACCGTCCCGGTGCCGGCACCACGGTCGCCACCGCGCAACTGGCCCGTGTGTCCAAGCGCGATGCCGATTACCGCGTGCTGATGTCCTCCCCGGGACACACCGTGGGTGCCAGCCTCTATCCGCTGTCGTATGACCCGGTGAAGGATTTCCGCTTCATCCAGAACGTCATCGACATCCCCAACGTGCTGGTCGTGCCGGCCAAGAGCAAATACCAGACCTTCGAAGAGTTCGTTGCGGCTGCCAAGACCGAGGCGACTTCCTACAGCTCGCCCGGCATCGGCAGCTCGATCCACATGTCCGGTGAACTGTTCAAGTCGAAGATCGGCGCGCCGAACATGACCCACGTGCCGTTCCGTGGCAGTGGCGAGGCGCTGCCGGCGCTGCTGGCCGGTGACGTGGATTTCTCGTTCGAGAACCTGCCGACCGTCTACCCGATGATCAAGTCCGGTCAACTGCGCGTGCTGGCGGTCACCACCAACGAGCCCTCGCCGTTCCTGCCGGAAGTGCCGACCGTCAAGGCCGCGGGCGTCGCCCACGGGCTGGGCGACTTCGCGACCTCCGCCTGGTTCGGCCTGATCGGCAGCGCTTCGATGTCCGACGAGGCCTACGGCAAGCTGCAGGTGGCGGTGAACAACGTCATGCAGAGCCAGGCCTTCAACGATTTCCTGCCGCAGCTGGGTGCGATTGCCGGCAAGGAATCGGGCGATGCCTTCAAGGCCATGGTCGAACGCGACATCAACCAGTGGGCCGCTCTGGTCGAGGCGACCGGCCTCGGCGAATAAGCGCCTGCAGCTCCACGGGGCGTCGCGGTACGCGGCGCCCC
>NZ_JBOY01000148.1:0-2613 GCF_000647775.1 Pseudomonas sp. RL
TCAGGTCCTAGCGGTGGCAACACCGTGGAAGTTCGAGTCTTCTCCTGGGCACCAATTCTGAAAAACCGAGCCAGCGATGGCTCGGTTTTTTTATGCCCGCGAAAAACCTGATCGCTGCGTCGGGCTGCAGCAAAATGTCGCAGCACAACCGCAACGCCTTCTTTTCCTTAAAGCTTCTCCCGCCAAGGCCGATCCGTGAATGATGGCGCAACGCGCCGTCGCACCTGCCTTGTCTGGATATCCCATGAAATTCTTCATCGACTCCCTGCTGCACCGCCTGGGCCTGAAGACGCTGGCCCACCAGTTCCTGTTCTCCTATCTGCTGATGTTCCTGCTCGCGCTGCTCAGCTGCGTGGCGCTCTACCTGAGCCTGTCGGTTTCCGCCGAAACCATCAACGTCGCCGGCGCCCAGCGCATGCTCAGCCAGAAGATGACCAAGGAAGCGCTGCTGCTGCACAGCGGCGTCATCGAGCGCTCGCTGATGGAAGGCACCATGGCGCAGTTCGAGCGCTCCCATCAGGACCTGCTCAATGGCAATCCGGAGCGCAACATCAGCCGCTTCGACGATGCGTCCATCCAGGCGCAGATGCGCACCGTGGGCGAGCATTGGCAGCGCTTGCGCCAGCAACTGCTCACCGTCCAGCCCAACGGCACGCTGGACATGGCGTTGCTGCAGCAGAACTCCGTCGCGCTGATCAAGCACATGAACGATGCCGTGGTGATGATGACCCGCCTGGCCGACAGCACTCAGCGCACCCAGTTGGAGATCGCCTTCTTCTGCGTGGCAGCCATTCTCATCCTGGTCATGGCCGGCAATCAGTTCGGCATGCACCCCTTGATGAGCGCCCTGCGCCAGCTGGAACAGGCCCTGGCCCAGGTGGCCGATGGCGATTTCACCCAGCGCATGCATGCCCGCTGGAAACACGACGAATTTGGCCGCATCGCGGTGGTCTTCAACCGCATGGTCGAACAGGTGCGCGAGCTGCTCGACCAGGCCAAGCGCGGCAGTCTGCAGTCGCGCGAGCACCTGGGCGAGACGCTGCGCGCCATCCAGGCCTCCGAGCAGAACATGGCCCGCCAGCACCAGCAGCTGGACCAGGCCGCCACCGCCCTCACCGAGTTGACCGCCAGCCTCGCCGAGGTCGCTCGCCACACCCAGTCCGCCGCCCAGTCGGCGCAAAGCACCGAGCGCAACGGCCAGAGCGGCCGCGCCGCGGTGCAGCGCAGCGCCGAGCTGCTCGGCACGCTGAGCCAGGAGCTGCAACGCACCGGCGAGCACATGCGCGAACTGGAGAACGAGACCCAGGCGGTCGGCAAGGTACTGGAGGTAATCACCGGCATCGCCGAGCAGACCAACCTGCTCGCGCTCAACGCGGCCATCGAGGCGGCACGCGCCGGCGAGGCCGGACGCGGTTTCGCCGTGGTGGCCGACGAGGTGCGTACCCTGGCCAGCCGGACCCAGCAGTCCACCGGCGAGATCGGCCAGATCATCGAACGCCTGCAGGGCCGCGCCCGGCGCTCGCTGGACAGCCTGCGCCACAACGCCGAGCAGGCCACCGAGAACGTGGCGCAGATCGAGCAGGCACGGAACATCTTCCAGGCGATGCTTCAGGACGTGCAGGCGATCAATGGCAGCAGCCTGCAGATCGCCTCAGCCGTGGAACAACAGAGCCAGGTGGTGCAGGACATCGACCGGCGGGTGAACCAGCTCACCGAGCTGGCGCTGCAGACCCACCGTGACGCCGAGCGCGTGGTGCACAGCAGCGAAGAGATCCGTACCGGCATGCAGGATCTGCACGGCCAGCTGTCGCGCTTCCGCACCTGAGCCCTGCACGAAGACCCGAGGCCGCTCCCTGAGCGGCCTTTTTCATTGGCGTCAGACGCCGGGGAACGGCTGGCTGCGCTGATAGCGCCGCGCGATGTTGCCGCACACCAGATCGCACAGCGCGTACACGCTGTCATCGGCGATCCGGTAGTACACCGCCGTACCCCGCCCTTCCCGCCGCACCAGCCCGTGCTGGCTCAGCAGCGACAGGTGGCGAGACACGTTGGCCGGGGAACAGCTGCACAGCTGAGCCAGTTCGCCCACGTTGCGCTCGCCCTCACGCAGCAGATTGAGAATCGCCAGCCGCGTGGGCTCGGACAGCGCACGGAAATAGGCCGCCACCTGCTCCATCGCCTCGGGAGTAAGGTTTTCCATACTGATCACCGCAAGACATTGCACGCCGCGAATGATACGCCATCCCCCGCGCGCATGCATGCTTGCGCAAGCAGTTAATTGACTAATTAACCAATCACGCAAATAATGCCCACCATTCCCGATCAGGCAACGGAGCCCTTTCATGTCTACCGCCGGCTTGCGCATCCTTCTCGCCGCCAGCCTGCTGCTCGGCAGCACGGCCTTCGCCCAACCCCAGGAACTGCGCAGCGCCACCGTGCAGCGGGGCGCCCAGCTCGGCGCCAGCCACCACGAAGGTGTCGTCGAGGCTGTACGCCAGACGCTGTTGACTGCCCAGGTGGCCGGCGCCGTGCAGGAGATCACCGTACAGGTCGGCGATTCGGTACGTGCCGGACAGGTGCTGTTGCGCCTGGACGCCCGCGCCGCCGAGCAGA
>NZ_JBOY01000149.1:0-3115 GCF_000647775.1 Pseudomonas sp. RL
CAAAGGCGTCCAGCAGCTCGGCCAGCGTGCCCAGCTTGTCCACCGCGTCGTCCAGCTCGCGCTGGGCCACCTCCATCTGTGCGCGGGCATCGGCCACCGCATGGCGGTGGTTGAGGCCTTCGCCGAAGGTCACACCGCGCCCGGTCGCCGGATCGACGAAGATCACCAGGTCATCGGGGATGGTGCGGATGATCGCCTTAGGTCGGTCAACATACTTAGAGTCGCTGTACTGCGCGCCCTGCATCAGGCGGGCGATGTTGGTCATCAGGTTGGCGGCCGCCTGACCCGGCGTCGCCGGCACCGGCTCGCCACTCTGCGCGTAGGCGGCCAGGGCAATGGCATCAACCACCGAGCCCATCTGCGGGTAGTGCGGAGACGGCAGGCCGAGCAGGTTCTTGCCCTTGAAGTGGCGCGTCAGGGTCTGCGACTTGGCATCACGGAACTCTAGGTTCTTCACCTGCCCGGGGCTGGGCACAATGGCCACGTCCCAATAGCGCACCGAGGCCCGTTGCACGGCGCGGAAGAAGGACTCGTCCGACATTTCCTGCTCGCCGCTCGGGAGGTCGCCGTCGATGGCCACCTCGTTCTCGCCCTGGACGGCGGCACTGCTGGGCACGTTCGCGGTCACGGGGCGGTTGCCCCGTGAAGCCTCGCTGTCGGCGATGATGCCAACGGTGTCCAGCGGCTCGCCCTTGGTCACCTCTGCCATAGCATCGACCAGCGCGGTCACTACGGCAGCTGGGTCGTCCCGCAGCAAGGAGACCAGCTCGTCGAGCATGACATCGTCCTCGCGCTGGGTCGGGAGTATTTCGAAGTCCCACACCTCCCAGGAGCGCCCACCCGGCGTGGTGTTGGCCATACGCACCAACTGCTGAGTCAGTGGGACAACCAACCGGCGATCCGTTCCCTTGGCCATCGCCTGCAACGCGGGCAGCAGCGTGGCTTTTTTGCTGCCGGCGGCGGCCTTCTGTACCAGGGCGTCGGTGATACCCAGGCGTTCGGCCATCAGCGTGAGCAGGTTATCCTGGTCGACCAGCCCGTCTTTCTTGGCCAGCTCACTCAGCACCAAGGCCAGCCCCCGGGCATGACTCATCCGGGCGGCTTCCGACTCGGTGAGCGCGGACGCCACCTCCGGTTCGCCCGCTTTGACGATCCGCGACATGGCCTCCAGGTACAGGGCCATCCCTGCCGGCCAGCCGTTGCGGGACTTGTCGGTCAACGGAGTCTTTTCCACCAGCTGGTAGAACCGGGCGTCGTCGCTGTCGAGGATCGACGGGTTGAACTCCTGCGTGGGCACCACGATCCGTGCCCCGCCAGACTCGCCACTCGCCTCGTCGTCCACGTATTGGCTACCAATGCCATAGGCGGTTTCGCCCACCACACTGTCGCGCAACAGATCGAGGAAGGCCTGACGGTTCTTGCCCCCGATGTCGATGTCCATGCGCTTGAGGGTTTCTTCCAGACGCACGCGGTCGCGCTTGCCCAGGCGCTCGATGTTCTCGTCGATCTGGTCAGCAGTGGCGACCTTCCCTTCGCCATTGACCAGCAGCTGGCGGATGGCCAGTGTGGCGAACACGGCATCGCGCATCTTGTCGGGGGCAGCCTTGCGTGCCGGGGGTTCCTCGGTGGTCGCCGGCTGGGTCAGCGAGTCCAGCGGCTTGGCCTGATCGGGGTCAGAGCGGCGCGCCTGAACTTCGTTCATCAGGCGACCGATGTCATAGCCGCCCTGCTCGCGCAGGCCCAGCTCGGCGCGGATGGTGTCGGCCTGGGACACCGGCAACTGGTCGATGGCCTGGGCAAAGGCCTCCAGCGAACCGAAGCGTTCGACCGCCCGCTGGCGGATCGCGCCCAGCATCTGGTCACGGCCCTGGATGACGTTGCGGGCATCGTAGTAGCGGCGGTCCAGTTGCTCGACCGGCATGTCCAGCAACGGAGCCAGAGCCGGCACGGCGTCCAGGCGCTTGCCGCCGCCCTCGACCTTGGCCTGCAGGGCGTTGGTCAGGCGCGGCATCACTGCCCGGCCCAGGCCGGTCTTCTGGAAGCGGCTGATGTCCACCCCCAGCGACCGGGCTTCCTCGATCAAGGCCTCGTCGGCGCTCAGCGTGCCCTTGGGCGGCGGTGCGGGCTGCTTGGCCTTCTTCGCCGGCGTCGGGGCCGGCGCCGCCTGCTCGGCGGCAACCGTCTCGGCACGCGCCTGGACCGCCGCTTCCGGTGTGGTGATCTTGATCGTCGCACCGGGGAATTTCTGCGCCTGCTGCTCGCGCACCGCCTCGGCCACACTGCGGCCCACCAGCTGGTTGCGCAGCACCGCCCCCTCGGCGTCGCGCACCTCGACGGCCGCCACGCCCTGCGGGTCGGCTGCCGCTTCCTCCTTGGTCTGCGCGTAGCCGTTCAGGCGGGCCAGGTCGGCCTGGGTCGGCTGCTCGGGCAGTTGGGCCAGCACCTCGGCAGGTGCCACTGCCACGCTGCCATCCTCCAGCTCGCGCACCGGCTTGCCCAGCTCGGCGGCAAGGGTCTTGGCCTGCTCGGCGTTCTCGGCGGTGTACCAGTTGCCCTCGCCCGCCGGGGTGTTGGCCAGTTGCGCACGGATGTCGGCTTCCGGCTCAGGCGCGGTCGGCAGCACCGGGTCGCCCGCGCCCGGGAGACGCGCGCCCTCGGCGACCATGCGCGTCGCGTCGGCCACGACACGCCCCGCACCGGCCACACCGCCGCCGGCGATGCCGCCCTTGAGCATGGCGTCGATGATGCTGCTGGTGTTGATCTGGTGCTCGGGCTTGTGGCCCTTGATGGCCAGCTCGTCGATCAGCGTCTGCGTCGCCTCGGTCAGCGACTCGGCCGTGGCACCGACGCCCACGGCCTTGAGCGAGTTGCCCAGCAGCTCGGTGATGCGCTCGGGGGCCGCGTCGCTGGCCAGCCCCTTGAAGGCGCCGCGCAGCACCCGGTCCAGACCGGCATAGTCCAGCGCCGCCTTGCCGGCACCGATGGCCAGTGCCTGGCCGGGCGCGTCGATGCCCTCCAGGGCGAAGTTCATCTGCGTCTCGCCGGCGTTCTGCATGTACATCAAAGGCGTCCAGCAGCTCGGCCAGCGTGCCCAGCTTGTCCACCGCGTCGTCCA
>NZ_JBOY01000150.1:0-3218 GCF_000647775.1 Pseudomonas sp. RL
CTGGGCGCCGGGGTCGCCGCCGGCCTGCTGCCGGCGGCCTGGATCAACGGCGTGCTGGCGCTGCTCGCCGCGCTGCTGGCGCTCACCCTAGTCAACCGGGTGCGCCAGGGGCTGGCGGAAGTGGCCGCCGGGAACTGAGTTTTCATCGAGACAGGGATTTCACGATGCGCGATTACCAGAAACGCACCTTTACCAGCCACGACGGCCTGGAACTCTTCTACCGCCACTGGCCGGCGACCGACAGCGGCCAGCCGCGCCGCGCCCTGGTGCTGTTCCACCGCGGCCACGAGCACTCCGGGCGCATGGCGCACCTGGCCGATGAACTGGACCTGCCGGGCTTCGACATCTTCGCCTGGGACGCCCGCGGCCTCGGCCAGTCGCCCGGCCCGCGCGGCGACAGCCCAAGCTTCGGCACCAGCGTGCGCGACGTGCAGACCTTCATCAGCCACCTGCGCGAGCGGCACGGCCTCGCCGAGGAGGACATGGTGTTGCTGGCGCAGAGCGTCGGCGCCGTGCTGGTGGCGACCTGGGCCCATGACTACGCGCCGAACATCCGCGCCCTGGTGCTGGCCTCGCCGGCCTTCAAGGTCAAGCTGTACGTGCCGTTCGCCCGCCCCGGCCTGAAACTGCTGCGCGCACTGCGCGGCAATTTCTTCGTCAACAGCTACGTCAAGGCGCGCTTCCTGACCCACGACCCGGCACGCATCGCCAGCTTCGAGGCCGACCCGCTGATCACCCGGCCGATCTCGGTGAACCTGCTGCTCGGCCTGTACGAGGCCGCCGAGCGGGTGGTGGCCGATGCCCAGGCGATCCAGATTCCCACCCAACTGCTGGTCTCCGGCGCCGACTTCGTGGTGCACCGCAAACCCCAGGAGCAGTTCTTCGAGCGCCTGGGCACCCTGCGCAAGGAACTGCACGTGCTGCCCGGCTTCTTCCACGACACCCTGGGCGAGCGCGACCGTGGGCCGGTACTGGAGCGAGTCAGGCGCTTCGTGCTCCAGCAGTTCGAGCAGCCGCCGGCGCGCCCGTCGCTGCTGGATGCCGACCGCATCGGCGCCAGCTGCGCGGAAGCCGAGGCGCTGGCCACGCCGCTGCCGGCGCGCTCGCTGCGCGGCCTGTATTGGCGCCTGACCCGTGCCGGCCTGAAGATCGGCGCCCACCTGTCCCGAGGCGTGAAGCTCGGCTTCGATACCGGTTTCGATTCCGGCAGCACGCTGGATTACGTGTACCGCAACACGCCCGGAGGAATGGGTCGCCTCGGCCGGCTGATCGACCGGACCTACCTGGACTCCATCGGCTGGCGCGGCATCCGCCAGCGCAAGCTGCACGTCGAGGAGCTGCTGCGCCTGGCCATGGCGCGGCTGCGCGAGGCGGGACGGCCGGTGCATATCCTCGACATCGCCGCCGGGCACGGCCGCTACATCCTCGAAGCGCTGCAGGGCGTCGAGCCGCTGCCCGAATCGATCCTGCTGCGCGACTACAGCGAGCTCAACGTGCGCGACGGCCAGGCACTGATCGAGGCCAAGGGGCTCGACCAGATCG
Organism: Pseudomonas sp. RL; assembly: GCF_000647775.1. Classification (NCBI taxonomy): domain Bacteria; kingdom Pseudomonadati; phylum Pseudomonadota; class Gammaproteobacteria; order Pseudomonadales; family Pseudomonadaceae; genus Pseudomonas; species Pseudomonas sp. RL. The sequence goes on from NZ_JBOY01000150.1 coordinate 1,543, forward strand.
CCCGTTTCATCGAAGGCGACGCCTTCGACCGCGCCGACCTGGCGGCCGTGGCGCCGCGGCCGAGCCTGGCGGTGGTCTCCGGCCTGTACGAGCTGTTCGGCGACAACCAGCAGGTCGGCAATTCCCTGGCCGGCCTGGCCGCCGCCGTGCCGCCGGGTGGCTATCTGGTGTACACCGGCCAGCCCTGGCACCCGCAACTGGAGCTGATCGCCCGCGCCCTGACCAGCCACCGCGACGGCCAGCCGTGGGTGATGCGCCGGCGCAGCCAGACGGAAATGGACCAACTGGTGGCCGCCGCTGGCTTCCGCAAGCTGGAGCAGCGCATCGACGAGTGGGGCATCTTCAGCGTGTCGGTGGCCCAGCGGGTGGACGGATGATCACTGCGTCACGCCCCTGGCGCCGCGCCCTGGGCTGGCTGGCGTTCCTCGCGCCGTTCTTCTTCGCCAGCTACGGCCTGGCCACCTGGGTGACCAGCCAGCGCGACGACGTCGGCAGTCTGGTGTTCGCCTGGGAGAGCCACCTGCCGTTCTGGGCCTGGAGCATCGTGCCCTACTGGTCGATCGACCTGCTGTACGGCCTGTCGCTGTTCCTCTGCCTGAGCCGCCTGGAACTGGATCGCCACGCTCTGCGCCTGCTCAGCGCGCAGCTGGTGGCGGTCGCCTGCTTCCTGCTCTGGCCGCTGCGCTTCACCTTCACACGCCCGGACATGGACGGCGTGTTCGGCCTGCTGTTCGAACTGCTGGGCGCCTTCGACAAGCCGTTCAACCAGGCGCCCTCGCTGCACATCGCCCTGCTGGTGATTCTCTGGGTCTGCTATGCCCGGCATGTGCCGGGGCTATGGTGCTGGCTGCTGCACGGCTGGTTCGCGCTGATCGGCATTTCCGTGCTCACCACCTGGCAGCACCATTTCATCGACCTGCCCAGCGGCGCCCTGCTCGGCTGGCTGTGCGTCTGGCTGTGGCCGCTGCACGGGCCGAGCCCGCTCAGCCGGGCGCGCCTGACCGCGTGCCGCGCACGCCGGCGCCTGGCGCTGCGCTATGCGTTGGGCAGCGCCGCCTGTGCCGTGCCCGCCTTCCTGTTCGGCGGCGCCTGGCTATGGCTGTGCTGGCCGGCGGTGTCGCTGCTGCTGGTGGCGCTGAACTACGCGCTGTTCGGCGCGCAGGGGTTTCAGAAGGGCGCCGACGGCCGTCTGAGCACGGCGGCCGGCTGGCTGCTGGCGCCCTATCTGCTCGGTGCCTGGCTGAATTCCCGCCTGTGGACATTTCGCCGGGCGGCGCCGGATGAGGTGTGCGACGGCGTCTGGCTGGGCCGGCTGCCCGGCGCGCGCGAGCTGGCGCGCAGCCCGTTCCGCTCCGTGGTGGACCTGTGCGCCGAGCTGCCGCTTGCTCCACAGGGTCGCCATTACCATGCGATCCCGGTGCTCGACCTGACCCCGCCGACCCTCGACGACTGCCTGGCCGCCGCCGAGGCCATCGAGCAGGCGCGCCGGCAGGGTCCGACCCTGGTGTGCTGCGCCCTGGGCTACTCGCGCAGCGCCACCGCGCTGGCCGCCTGGCTGCTGTTCAGTGGCCGCGCGGCCGACCTGGACGCCGCGCTGGCCCTGCTGCGCCACGCGCGGCCACGCATCGAGACAGGGATTTCACGATGCGCGATTACCAGAAACGCACCTTTACCAG
>NZ_JBOY01000151.1:0-22068 GCF_000647775.1 Pseudomonas sp. RL
CTGGCCGCCGCCGCCGAAGCCAGCCAGGCGCGCCTGGCGGCGACGCGCATCGGTCGCAAGACCGGCGAACGCAGCACCCAGGACCTGCTGGATGCGGAAAACGCCGCCGCCGCCGCCGAGCTGGAGCTGGCCCAGGTACGCGCCACGCTGTTCCTGCAGGAGCTGCGTCTGGCCGCCCTCGCCGGCCAGCTGGACGAAGGCTTCTTCCAGCAGGCCAGCGCCCGCCTCGCCCAGCGCTGAGGCTGGGCGCCCGGGTAATAGGCAAACGGCGGCCGGAACGGCGCAGACCGCCCCACGTTAAGGCTCACGGCTGTAGGGACCGTAGGGTGGGAAACTCGCGCAGCGATTTCCCACCAGCGCCGCGCGCCGTGGCATCGGTAGACAAGGCTGCGCGTTGTCTACCCTACGGCGCCCACCGGTCGGCGCTTCTCGCCTCAGGTGATCTGCAGCGAGCCGCCGGCTTCCATCAGCAGGTCGATGACCTGCGGCGCGGTAATGATGGCGTAATCGGGCACCATGTCCTGCGCGGTGAGGCCGTTGTGCTGCATGCATGCCGAGCAGATGGCGATCTTGCCGCCCAGCTCCCGGTAGCGCCCAAGCAGTGCGTCCACCGGTTCGAAGGGCGCGCCGATATCCAGGTCGATGGCGCCGGGCTGACCCAGCTCGACCGCCTCGGCCATCAGGATCAGGGTGGTGTCGTGCCCCTTCATGCGGGCATTGAGTGCCATGGTGAAGGCGACGGTGACCTTGTTGGGGTTGCCACGGCCATCGAACAGGGTGGCGACGAAGCGAGTGCTGCTCATGGGGATTCTCCCGCGGATGGATGAAAGAGAGACGCCCGACATTGCCGGGCGTCCATTGACCTGCCTTCCGGGCTGGGACACCTGAACGGCCGTATCCGGCTAGCCAGCCGCGCCCTGGCGGCGTAGCAGGCGCGTCCAGCCGGCTACGGTGTAGACCAGCACCATGGTGCCAAGCATGCCCAGACCATAGACCAGCACGATGAGGATCCAGTCGATCGGACCGGCAGCGTCGGTGAAACCGGACGACGACACCGTGGCCATCAGCACCAGCGCCAGCACACCACCAACCAGACCTACCAACTGAGCGCGCACCAGCCGGCTGGCCGCGATGCCGCGCTCGCGTACCAGCAGGGCCACGAAGGCCGCGGTGCCGAGCAGCACCATCGCCAGCAGCAGCCAGAGCAGCGGGCCGAGCATTTCCAGGAACACGGCCAGCAGGATCATCGGATCGAGTTCTTTCATGACGGATTCCTCGGCGGTTCAGGCGTGACCGCGCAGCATGCTGATGTAGGTGGGCTTGAGGCCCATGGTCTTGACCACCCAGCTGGTCCACAGCTCTTCCAGCGGCGCGATCACCCCCGGGAACGAAGGAGTGAGGTTGTTCTGGTAGTCGAACTCGATGAGCATCGCCCGACCCAGACGGGTGATCAGCGGGCAGGAGGTGTAGCCGTCGTAGCGGGCCGTCGATTCGGTACCGGCGATGTCGGCCAGCAGGTGCTCGACGGCCACCGGCACCTGCCATTTCACGCTGGCGGCGGTCTTGCCCTTCGGCACGCCGGCGATGTCGCCGACCCCGAACACGTTCGGATAGCGCACGTGGCGCAGGGTGTGCTTGTCCACCTCCAGCCAGCCCTCGTTGCCCCAGGCGCCCTGCTGCCAGGGCAGCGGGCTGTTGCGCACCACGTCCGGCGCCTTCATCGGCGGAATCACGTTGATGAAGTCGTAACCCATCTCGGTGGTGCCCTCCGGGGTGCGGAAGGTGCCGATGCGCCGGCCCGGGTCGATGGACTGCAGCACGCGGTCGTAGTTGACCTTGATGTCGCGCTGCTGGAACAGCATGCGTACCTTTTCCGAAACGATCGGCACGCTGAACAGCGCCTTGTTGTTGGCGTTGTAGATGATCTCCGCCTTGCCACGATTGCCCCGACGGGTCAGGTAGTCCTCGGTGACGAAGGTGTACTTCAGCGGGGCGCCGGCACATTTCATCTCGGTACCCGGGCGCAGGAACACGCCCACGCCGCCCTTGTCGGCGAACTCGGACATCTGCCGCCAGGTGGCCTCGGCCGCCGCCGGGCTGTGGTAGATGCTGCCCAGACCGTTCTGGCCGATCAGGCGTTCATCCATGCCCTCGATGGCGGCGTAGTCCAGCTGCAGGCCGGTGGCGACCACCAGGAAGTCGTAGGGCACGCTGCGCCCCGAGGCGGTGACCACCGTGTTGCCCTCGGGGTCGATCTCCGCGACGCGCTCCTCGATGAACTCCACGCCGTGCGGCACATAATCGGCGGTGCTCGAAGTCACGTAGTTGGCCGGCTTGATGCCGGAGGCCACCAGGGTGAAGCCGGGCTGGTAGTAGTGCGCCTTGCGCGCATCGATGAGTGTGATGGTCGCGCCTTCCAGCCGTGCGGCCAGTCGCGAGGCGGTTGCCAGGCCAGCCGCCCCGGCCCCGGCGATGACGATCCGGGCGGCGCTGCGCAGCTTCGGGGCGGCTTGGGCGGCACCGGGCTTGAGCAGCAGGGCGCCGGCTCCGAGCGCCGACAGCTGCATGAAGGTCCGTCGGCTCAGCGGTTCCCTCAGGAGCCCTTCGTCGGGCCCGGTGTTGTTCTTGTTATCGCTTTTCATGCTCCCTACTCCTGTTGGTGCGAAGCGCAATAGATCTCCCACAACGTGCGCATGATCCGCTCGACATCGGCGTTGGCCAGGCTGTACCGGATGTGCTTGCCGTCCCGCTCCGTGCTCACCAGCGCATTCTGGCGCAGCACCGCCAGCTGCTGGGAAAGCGTTGGCTGGCGAATGCCCAGCGCCGCTTCCAGCTCGCAGACCGCATGGGGCCCGTCCTTCAGCTGGCACAGCAGCAGGAGTCGGTCCTCATTGGCGAGCACCTTGAGCAGATTGCAGGCTGCTCCGGCATGGCGGCGCAGATCATCGACACGGGTGGTTGGGGTGTCCTGCATGGTTACCGTCCACTCTTTACAAAAAAACTATATATAAATTTATAGATTGTCCGGATACGACCTTGGTAATCCGGCCACAAAAAAAATCCCCGGTGGAAGCAGGCTTCCACCGGGGATTTGGTTTCGCGAACGGCGCGATCAGGCGTAGGGATGGCGCAGCACGATGGTCTCGTTGCGATCCGGGCCGGTGGAGATGATGTCGATCGGCGCGCCGACCAGTTCCTCGATGCGCTTGATATACGCGCGGGCGTTGGCCGGCAGGTCCTCCAGACGCTGGGCGCCGACGGTGGATTCGCTCCAGCCCGGCATTTCCTCGAACACCGGCTGCAGGCCGACATAGCTGTCGGACTCGGTCGGCGCCTCGGCCAGCAGTTGGCCGCTGGCATCCTTGTAGCCCACGCAGAGCTTCACGGTTTCCAGGCCGTCCAGCACGTCCAGCTTGGTCAGGCACAGGCCGGAGATGGAGTTGATCTCGATGGCGCGACGCAGGATCACCGCGTCGAACCAGCCGCAACGACGGGCACGGCCCGTGGTCGAGCCGAATTCGTGACCGACGCTGGCCAGGCGCGCGCCGACCTCGTCGAACAGCTCGGTGGGGAACGGACCAGAGCCGACGCGGGTGGTGTAGGCCTTGGTGATGCCCAGGATGTAGTCCAGGTACAGCGGGCCGAAGCCGGAACCGGTCGCGGTACCGCCGGCGGTGGTGCTGGAGCTGGTCACGTAGGGGTAGGTGCCGTGGTCGATGTCCAGCAGCGAGCCCTGGGCGCCCTCGAACATGATGCAGGCGCCAGCCTTGCGCAGCTCGTGCAGGCGCGCGGCGACGTCGGCGACCATCGGCTTGAGGATGTCGGCGTAGCCCAGCGCCTCGTCGAGGGTCTTCTGGAAGTCCACCGGCTCGACCTTGTAGAAGTTCTGCAGGACGAAGTTGTGGTATTCCAGCAATTCCTTGAGCTTGGCAGCGAAGCGCTCGGGGTTGAACAGGTCGGCGATGCGCAGGCCGCGACGCGCTACCTTGTCCTCGTAGGCCGGGCCAATGCCACGGCCGGTGGTGCCGATCTTGCCTTCCGCGCGAGCCGCCTCGCGGGCCTGATCCAGTGCCACGTGGTACGGCAGGATCAGGGTGCAGGACGGGCTGATGCGCAGGCGCTCGCGCACCGGCACGCCCTTCTCTTCCAGCTTGGTGATTTCGCGCATCAGGGCGTCGGGAGCCACCACCACGCCGTTGCCGATCAGGCACTGCACGTTCTCGCGCAGGATGCCGGACGGAATCAGGTGCAGGACGGTCTTCTCGCCGTCGATCACCAGGGTGTGGCCGGCGTTGTGACCGCCCTGGTAGCGCACCACTGCGGCGGCCTGGTCGGTCAGCAGGTCGACGATCTTGCCCTTGCCCTCATCACCCCACTGGGTGCCCAGGACGACGACGTTCTTACCCATAACACTTGTCCTCTTCGGAAGCTCGGTAGCCGGCACGGGCCGGCGGAAAAAGTCTCAGGAATTCAGCGCCACGGCCTGCCACTGGCCATCGCGGATCAGCAACTGACGATCGCAACCGGCCGCGACCGCCGCGTCGAGGTCCTGCCCCGGCAGCGCCTGAACCACCCGCTCGCCGGCCTTGCGCAGGCGCTGCACGGCCTGCCAGAGATAGAAATCATGGCTGTCGGGCGCCCAGATGCCAGCCGGCGCAGCGACGCTTTCGCGCGTGCCGAGATCGATGAGCGCCTTCAGATCGGTGGAGAAGCCGGTGGCCGGACGGGCACGGCCGAACACCGCGCCGATGTCGTCGTAACGGCCACCCTGGGCGATCGACTGGCCCACGCCCGGCACGAAGGCCGCGAACACCACTCCGGTGTGGTAGTGGTAGCCACGCAGCTCGCCCAGGTCGAAGTACAGCGGCAGCTCCGGGTAGCGCATCTCCAGCAGATCGGCGATGCCCACCAGCTCGTCGAGCGCCGCGTGCACGTCGTCCGGTGCATCCACCAGACAGGCCTGCGCCAGGTCGAGCACCTCTCGCCCGCCACACAGCTCGGCGAGGGCGCGCAGCATGCGAGCCAGGGATTCCGGCAGGTCTGCGGTCAGCGTTTCGATCTCGTCCACCGCCTTGCGCTGCAGGGCGTCGAACAGGCGCTGCTCGGCCTCGCCAGTCAGCCCGGCGACAGCGGCCAGACCGCGATAGATGCCGACGTGGCCCAGGTCCATGTGTACGTTGGGCACCGCCGCCAGCTCAAGCATGTCGAGCATCAGGCTGATGACTTCGACATCACTGGCCGGACTGGCATCGCCATAGAGTTCGGCACCCAGCTGGATCGGGCTGCGCGAGGTGCTCAGCGCGCGCGGACGGGCCTGCAGCACGCTGCCGGCGTAGCACAGGCGCACCGGACCTTCGCGGCGCAGGCTGTGGGCGTCCATGCGCGCGACCTGCGGTGTGATGTCGGCGCGGAAACCCATCTGCCGACCGGATTGCGGGTCGGTGACCTTGAAGGTACGCAGGTCCAGATCCTGGCCGGCGCCGGTCAGCAGGGATTCAATGAATTCAATGTGCGGGGTGACCACGAACTCGTAGCCCCAGCGCTGAAACAGGTCGAGCACCTGGCGGCGGGCTGCTTCGATGCGCGCCGCTTCCGGCGGCAGAACTTCCTCGATGCCATCTGGCAGCAGCCAGCGATCTACCGTTGCCATTTCGCCTCCCCGGGCAAACCTTAACGAAGCAGATACAGGAGGGCGGTGCCCAGCAGCATGCTGACCAGCCCCATCCAGCGCAGCTGACGGTCGGACAGCTGCAATAGCTGACTGAACGCCGCGCGCCAACGCTGCGGGAACAGGAAGGGCAGGATGCCTTCCAGCACCAGCATCAGACACAGGGCAATACCGAGTTCCTGCCACATGCTTATTCACGCAGACGTAAAAAAGCCGGGTTTGGCCCGGCTGGCGGATGATAACAACCTTTTGCCTGTGGGTCATCCGGCGAGCAGCATGGCTCGCCGGATGGCACCGCGTCAGGGCTTGCTTTTCTGCATGTAGCGGAAGAAGTCGCTGCTGGGATCAAGCACCAGCACGTCGCTCTTGTCGTTGAAGCTGTCGCGCATGGCCTGCAGGCTGCGGTGGAACGCGTAGAACTCCGGATCCTGCGAGTAGGCCTGGGCATAGATCGCCGCCGCCCGGGCATCGCCCTGACCACGGGTTTCCTCGGCTTCACGATAGGCTTCGGCGAGCAGTACGCGGCGCTGACGATCAGCATCGGCGCGGATACCTTCGGCCAGCTCGCGACCCTTGGCACGGTGTTCACGCGCTTCGCGCTCACGCTCGGTGCTCATGCGCTCGAACACGCTGCGGTTGACTTCGCGCGGCAGATCGATGGCCTTGACACGCACGTCCAGCACCTCGATGCCCAGTTCACGACGCGCCATGCGATCCATGGAGGCGGTGATCTCGGCCATCAGCGCATCGCGCTCGCCGGATACCACTTCGTGCAGGGTGCGCTTACCGAACTGGTCGCGCAGGCCGGCTTCCAGACGACGCGCCAGGCGCTCGTCGGCGATCTGCTTGAGGCCCGAGGTCGCGGTGTAGAACTGCTCGGCATTGGCCACGCGCCACTTGGCGAAGGCGTCCACCATCACCGCTTTCTTTTCCAGGGTCAGGAAGCGCGCAGTGGCGGTATCCAGGGTCAGCAGACGCGCATCGAAGGTGCGCACCTTGTCGACCAGCGGGATCTTCACATGCAGGCCCGGCTGCACGTCGCCCTCGACCACCTTGCCGAAGCGCAGCAGCACGGCCTTCTCGGTCTGCTGAACGATGTAGAAACTGTTCCAGGCGACCAGCGCCACCACCACCCCGACAATCAGGGCAGCCAGCGATTTATTGCTCATCAGCGGCTCTCCCTCGTACGCAGATCACGCTGTTCCATCTCCCGCACGATGCGCGCGGCGGTATCGGCGGCGCTCGGCGTGGTCGCAGCGCCGGATTGCGCGTTGCCCGGCGCGGCGGCGCGCCCCTGAACCATCTTGTCCAGCGGCAGGTAGAGCAGGTTGTTCTGCCCCTTGTCGCCAGCGACCAGCACCTTGCTGGTGTTGCCGTAGATTTCCTGCATGGTTTCCAGGTAGAGACGTTCGCGAGTGACCTGCGGCGCCTTGCGGTACTCGGCCAGCAGCAGCTTGAAGCGTGCGGCCTCACCTTCGGCGCGGGACACGACGGCATCGCGGTAACCGCTGGCCTCCTCGATGATGCGCTGGGCCTGACCACGCGCTTCCGGAATCACGCCGTTGGCATAGGCTTCGGCCTGGTTCTTCTCGCGCTGCTCGTCTTCACGGGCACGGATCACGTCGTCGAAGGCTTCCTGCACTTCCTTGGGCGCGGCGGCGCTCTGCACGTTCACCTGGGTGACGGTAATGCCGGTGCGGTAGTTGTCCAGGAAGCGCTGCAGGCGCTCGCGGGTGTCGGTTGCCACCTGTTCACGGCCCTCGGTCAGCACCTGGTCCATGGCGGTCGAACCGACCACATGGCGCAGCGCACTGTCGGTGGCATGCTGCAGGCTCACCTCCGGCTGGTCGACGTTGAGCACGAAGTCCTTCAGGTTGGAGATCTTGTACTGCACGGTCAGCGGCACCTCGACGATATTCTCGTCCTCGGTGAGCATCTGGCCCTGCTTGGAATACGCCCGCTCGCGGGTGACGTTTTCCTGGAACTTGCGGTCGATCGGCGGGAAATAGATGTTCAGGCCCGGACCGACGGTTTCGTAGTACTCGCCGAAACGCAGCACCACCGCCTGTTCCTGCTCGTCCACCACGTAGATGGCGCTGTACAGCCACATCACCGCCAGCACGGCGACGACAATGGCGATCAGACCGAAGCCACCACCCTTGCGGCCGCCGGCGGCGCCGCCCCCAGAGGATTTCTTGCCGCCGAACATGCCGTTGAGGCTGTCCTGCAGCTTGCGGAAGGCCTCGTCCAGATCGGGCGGACCCTTGCGATCGCCGCCACGGCGGCCGCCCCAGGGATCCTGATCATTGTTGTTCGAGTTGCCACCCGGCTCGTTCCAAGCCATAGCGCTCTCCATCAGATAAAGCGAAGGCGCGCCCGCGGCGCGCCGCTCAATGCTACCGAATGCCGCACGGAGGCGGCAAAGTTGCCCACCCGGGCATTATTGCAAAGTGTGTTGCGCCAGGAATTCGCTCGGCTGCAGCCCCTCGCGACTGACCAGCCGGTTCAGCTCGATGCGCGGCAGGCGCACCGACAGCAGGCTGGCCCCCCGTTCATCATGGGTTTCTTCCTGCACGGCCCCCAGCTCGAAGAACTGTGCGCGCAGGCGCCCCAGGCGCTGCGGCAGGCACAGGGTACCGACGAACAGATCCTCGCCGAGCAGTTCGGCGATGGCCTGGCGCAGCAGGTCCAGACCTTTCCCCTCGCGGGCCGACAGCCAGACCCGCTGCGGCTTGCCCTCGCCGTCACGCTGAATCTGCGGCTCCACGCCTTCGAGCAGGTCGATCTTGTTGTACACCTCGAGCATGGGCAACTGGTCGGCGCCGATCTCGCCTAGCACGCGCAGGACCTGGTCGATCTGCTGGTCACGCTCCGGTTCATGGGAATCGATCACGTGCAATAACAGGTCGGCGTTGCTGGACTCCTCCAGCGTGGCACGGAACGCCTCCACCAGCTTGTGCGGCAGGTGGCGAATGAAACCTACGGTGTCCGCCAGGATCACCGGCCCGAGATCGTCCAGCTCCAGACGCCGCAGGGTCGGATCCAGCGTGGCGAACAACTGGTTGGCGGCATACACCTCGGAGGTGGTCAGGGCGTTGAACAGGGTCGACTTGCCCGCGTTGGTATAACCCACCAGCGAGACCGAGGGGATATCCGCGCGGCGACGGCCGCGCCGCGCCTGCTCGCGCTGGCTGCGCACCTTCTCCAGACGGGACTTGATCTGCCGGATGCGCACCCGCAACAGGCGGCGGTCGGTTTCCAGCTGGGTTTCACCCGGGCCGCGCAGGCCGATACCGCCCTTCTGGCGCTCAAGGTGAGTCCAGCCGCGCACCAGGCGCGTGCTCATGTGCTCCAGCTGGGCGAGCTCCACCTGCAGCTTGCCCTCGTGGGTACGGGCGCGCTGGGCGAAGATGTCGAGAATCAGCCCGGTGCGGTCCAGCACCCGGCACTCGAACTCCCGCTCCAGGTTGCGCTCCTGGCTCGGGGTGAGGGTGTGATTGAAGATGACCAGCTCGACGTCCTCGGCCTTGACCAGGTCGCGAATCTCCTCGACCTTGCCGCTGCCGATCAGGAACTTGGCGCTCGGCTGATGCCGCGACACGCTGACGAATGCCACCGTGTCGGCACCGGCCGAGTTGGCCAGCTCCTGGAACTCCTGCGGGTCTTCACGCGCTTCCGGGTCCTGGCCTTCCAGATGCACCAGAATGGCCCTTTCTCCACCACCAGGGCGCTCGAAGAACAAGATGGACTCCTATCAGGCGTTGCCGGACTCGGCGGTCTCGGACTCGCCGGCATTCGGCAGACGGACCGGGCGGCTCGGCACTACGGTGGAGATGGCGTGCTTGTAGACCATCTGGCTGACGGTGTTCTTTAGCAGGATGACAAACTGGTCGAAGGACTCGATCTGGCCCTGCAGCTTGATGCCATTGACCAGATAGATGGAAACCGGTACGCGTTCCTTACGCAGGGTGTTGAGGTAAGGGTCTTGTAGCGAGTGCCCTTTTGACATTGCAAAACTCCTATCAATGGAAATGAGAACGTAAGCGGGGGATTGCAACGGCTCGGCATCCCCTCGAAGGATAGACAGCATCAGTACGGATCAGCCCAATATGGAGACCGACTCCAGGCATTTCAAGGCGCGTGACAGGTTGTCGCAAGCCTGGCTGTCGAGCCATTGCAGGCCCTGCCAGCCTCGCAACCAGGTGTACTGCCGCTTGGCCAGCTGACGAGTGGCAATGATGCCGCGCTCGACCATATCGGCGCGATCCAGCTGCCCCTCGAGATACTCCCAGACCTGACGGTAGCCCACCGCTCGTATAGACGGCAGCCCGGCGTGCAAGTCACCTCGCTGGCGCAATCGTTCGACTTCTTCGACGAAACCCTGTTCCAGCATGAGATGGAAACGCCGGGCGATACGCTCGTGCAGAACGGAGCGCAGACCCGGCGCGATCGCAAATTGCGCGACAGTATACGGCAAACCTGCCGTCCCGGCGCCGGGCTGCGAAGCATTTTCCAGGGCCTGTCGACGGCGGTGTTCGCTCATGCTCACACCGCTGACGCGGTACACCTCCAGGGCGCGCACCAGCCGCTGCGGGTCATTGGGATGAATGCGCGCGGCGGACTCGGGATCGACGGCGGCCAGTTGGCGATGCAGCTCGGCCAGGCCCAGTTCGGCAGCCTGACGCTCGAGCTCGGCGCGCACCGCAGGGTCGGCGCTGGGCATGTCGGCAAGGCCACCCAGCAATGTCTTGTAATAAAGCATGGTGCCGCCGACCAGCAGCGGAATGCGCCCCCGGGCGGTGATGTCCGCCATGGCCTGCAAGGCATCGACGCGAAACTCGGCGGCCGAGTAGCTTTCCACCGGATCGCGGATATCGATCAGCCGGTGCGGAAACTCGGCGAGCACCTCCGGCTCCGGCTTGGCGGTGCCGATGTCCATGCCCCGGTAAACCAGCGCCGAATCAACGCTGATCAGCTCGACAGGCAGCGCGCGTGCCAGCGCCAGCGCCAGGTCGGTCTTGCCGGCGGCGGTCGGGCCCATGAGGAAGATGGCGGGAGGCAGGGAGGACATCGAGGGACTCACAGCGGATGGCTGCATAGTTTCCAGTTGCCGGCCGCCGGCTGCAAGCGAGCGTGCGCCCAACGCCCACGACACCGCAGCGGCGGTCGGGAAAGCGCCGACCGCCCTACGACCTACCAACTATGCATGGGCTGGTCAACGTGACGCGTTGGCCCGCATGGACAGTACCCATGGCCGATTACCTGCCGCGCAGGAACAGCTTGTCCAGGTCGTCCATACCCAGCTGCGTCCAGGTCGGCCGACCGTGGTTGCACTGGCCGCTGCGCTCGGTGTGTTCCATATCGCGCAGCAGGGCGTTCATCTCCGGCACGGTTAGGCGGCGGTTGGCACGCACCGCGCCGTGGCAGGCCATGGTCGCCAGCAGCTCGTTGAGGTGTGCCTGGATGCGGTCGCTGCTGCCGTATTCCAGCAGATCGGCCAGCACGTCGCGCACCAGCTGTCCGGCCTGGGCCTGCTTGAGCAGTACCGGGATCTGGCGGATGGCCAGGCTCTCCGGCCCCAGGCGCTGAAGCTCGAAACCCAGGCGCTGGAACCAGGCGTAGTGTTCCTCGGCGCAATCCGCCTCGCGCTGGCTGACCGCCAGGCTTTCCGGCACCAGCAACGGCTGGCCGCGTAACCCCTCGCTGGCCATGGCGGTCTTCAGCCGCTCGTAGGTGATGCGCTCGTGGGCCGCGTGCATGTCCACCAGCACCAGACCCAGGGCGTTCTCGGCCAGGATGTAGACGCCCTTGAGCTGGGCCAGGGCGTAGCCCAGCGGGGGAATGTCACCGCTGGATTCCGGCAGCGGCGCCACCTCGGCAGCTGGCAGCGGGGCGAAGTATTCGCGGTAGGCGCCCTGCAGCTCAGCCGCCGGCACCGGCTGCACGCCGCGCGGTGCATAGCCGCCCCCGTTGGCGGGTCGCCAGGCGGGGACGTCGGCGGGCCGCTCCAGCACCGTGGCGGCCAGACTCATTTCCGCCTGCGGGCCGAATTCGCCGGCGTCCAACCCCGTGGGGCGGACCATCGGCGCGACAGCGGCCGGTGCGGCCAGCTGATCCTCCGGACGCACCTCGCCCAGGGCGCGATGCAGGGTGCCGTAGAGAAAGTCGTGAATGGTGCGGCTGTCGCGGAAGCGCACCTCGTGCTTGGTCGGATGCACGTTGACATCCACCGTCGCCGGATCGAGCTCCAGGAACAGCACGAAGGTCGGATGCCGGCCGTTGTAGAGCACGTCGCGGTAGGCCTGGCGCACCGCGTGAGCAACCAGCTTGTCGCGCACCATGCGACCGTTGACGTAGAAGTACTGCAGGTCCGCCTGGCTGCGCGAGAAGGTCGGCAGGCCGACCCAGCCCCACAGGCGCAGGCCGTTGCGCTCGATCTCCACCGGCAGCGCCTGCTCCAGGAAGGCCGGCCCGCACACCGCCGCCACGCGGCGCGCACGGGTCTGTGCGTCGGATGCTTCATGCAGCGCCAGCACGCTCTTGCCGTTGTGGCGCAAATGGAAGGCCACATCGAAGCGCGCCAGCGCCAGGCGTCTGATGACTTCCTGCAGGTGCTCGAACTCGGTCTTCTCGGTGCGCAGGAACTTGCGCCGCGCCGGGGTGTTGAAGAACAGGTCGCGCACTTCCACGGTAGTGCCGACCGGATGCGCCGCCGGCTGCACGCGCGCCTCCATGTCACGCCCCTCGGTTTCCACCTGCCAGGCCTGGCCGGCATCGGCGGTGCGCGAGGTCAGGGTCAGGCGCGACACCGAACTGATCGAGGCCAGCGCCTCGCCACGAAAGCCCAGGCTGCTGACCGCTTCCAGATCGTCCAGCTCGCGGATCTTGCTGGTGGCATGGCGCGCCAGGGCCAGCGGCAGGTCGTCGGCCGGAATGCCGCCGCCATCGTCACGCACGCGCAACAGCTTGATACCGCCCTGTTCCACATCCACGTCGATGCGCCGGGCACCGGCATCCAGGCAATTCTCCAGCAGCTCCTTGATCACCGAGGCCGGGCGCTCGACCACCTCGCCGGCGGCGATCTGGTTGGCCAGCCGCGGACTGAGCAGCTGGATACGACGAGTTTCACTCATGGCTGCACCGCCAGGCTGGTGGCGGGGATGCGCAGGGACTGGCCAATGCGGATCATGTCGCTATTCAGGTTGTTGGCTCGGCGCAGGCTGGCCAGGCTGACCTGGTAGCGCTGGGCGATCTGCAGCAGGTTCTCACCGGCGCTGACCACGTGGGTGCGCGCGATCGGCGCGGCTTCGGCCAGCAACTTGGCGTCCCGTTCCCAGGCCAGCAGCGTGCCCGGCGGCGGGCTGGCATGGAAGAACTGGCGGATGCCCTGATGAATCGAACGGGCCAGTGCCTGCTGGTGGCTGGACTTCTGCAGCTTGCTGGCCTCGCCCGGATTGGTGATGAAGCCGGTCTCCACCAGAATCGAGGGAATGTCCGGGGACTTGAGCACCATGAACCCGGCCTGCTCCACGCGCCGCTTGTGCAGCGGCGTGACGCGGCCCATCTGCGTCAACACCTTCTGGCCGACATCCAGGCTGGAGGACAGCGAGGCGGTCATCGACAGGTCGAGCAGCACACCGGCCAGCATGGGGTTCTTGTCGTCCAGACTGACGCCACCGTCGCCGCCGATCAGGTCTGAGCGGTTTTCCGTGTCGGCCAGCCAGCGCGCGGTTTCCGAGGTCGCGCCCCGGTCGGACAGGGCGAACACCGATGCCCCGGAGGCCGAGGTGCGCGGTGCGGCATCGGCGTGCACGGAAACGAACAGGTCGGCGCCCATCTTGCGGGCGATCTCGGTGCGCTTGCGCAATGGAATGAAATAGTCGCCGGTACGCACCAACTGGGCCTTGAAGCCCTTTTCGGCGTTGATCTGGCGCTGCAGCTCTCGGGCGATGGCCAGCACCACGTCCTTTTCGCGCACGCCGCGCGGCCCCAGCGCACCGGGATCTTCGCCGCCATGACCGGCATCGATGGCGATCAGCACGTCGCGCTTGGCGCTTGGCGAGGGGGCCAGCCGGACCGGTGGCACGGCCGCCGCGGTCGCCGTTGCAGCAGGGGTCTCCGGCGCCGCGCCTTCGTCGTACAGGTCCACCACCAGGCGATGGCCGTACTGCTGGTTGGGCGGGAGGGTGAAGCTGCGGGGCGTCACCCGTGCGCCCAGGTCCACGACGATGCGCAGTTCACTGGGCGTGCGCTGGGCGGAACGCAGCCCCTTGATGGGGGTGTTCTCCACGGAGAGCTGGTCCAGCGCAGCCTTCATCTGGCCGGCCGGAATGTCGATCACCAGGCGATCCGGCGCGCTGAGCGTGAACACGCTGTGTTCGGTCGGGCCGCCGAGGTCGAAGACCAGGCGGGTATTGTCCGGAGCCCGCCACAGGCGCACGCCCCGCACCTCGACGGCCATGGCTTCCGCCGTCAGCCCCAGGAGCATCGCAATCCCGACGAACGCAGCGGCGACTCGCATCAGTTTCTCCATCCGCTTGCTCATTCCGGCAGCGCCAGCGCTCGACACCAGGCCTCGCCGCGCGGGCTACGCGGGCTCAGGCGCAGCGCGCGACCGGCTTCATGGGGGGTAATGGTAATGTCCAGGTCCGCCCTTGGCAAAACGCCGACGCCGCGCTGCGGCCACTCCACCAGGCACAGGGCATCACCGGTGAAATAGTCGCGAATGCCGAGGAACTCCAGCTCCTCGGGGTCGACCAGGCGGTACAGGTCGAAGTGATAGATGCGCGCCGCGCCCAGCTCATAGGGTTCCACCAGGGTGAAGGTCGGACTCTTGACCGCCCCGGTATGCCCGAAGCCGCGCACGATGCCGCGCGACAGCGTGGTCTTGCCGGCGCCCAGGTCGCCGTGCAGGTAGATCACGCCCCGGCCCTCGCTGACCGTCGCCAGGCGCGCGCCCAGGGCCAGCATGGTCGCTTCGTCGGCGGCATACAGCATCAGTTCAGACATGGGGCATGCTCCTCCAGCACTTCTCGTATGACAGTCATCAGGTCGCGGGCAGCCAGCCCGCGACCGCCGGCGCCGAGCCGGACTCCCGCGCGGGCATGCAGCCAGACACCGAGAGCGGCGGCCTCGAAGGCCTGTAATCCCTGGGCACGCAACGCAGCCAGCAGGCCGGCCAGCACATCGCCGAGCCCGGCGCTGGCCATTGCCGGATGGCCCTGATCGCAGAGCACCAGCCGACCGTCCGGCGCGGCGACCAGGCTGCCGGCCCCCTTGAGCACCACCACGGCGCCGTAGCGCCGGGCCAGTGCCAGCGCCGCTCCGCGACGGTCGGCCTGGATCTCCCGGGTATCGACACCCAACAGCCGCGCCGCCTCGCCGGGATGCGGCGTCAGCAGCGCATCACTCGGCAAACGAGCCGCGCCCGCAGCCAACAGGTTCAGCGCATCGGCATCCCAGACCTGCGGCTTGCCAGAGGCCGCCGCGGCGGACAGCAGGCTACGCCCCCAGGCGCCCTGCCCCAGCCCCGGCCCGACCACCAGCTGACTGGCGCGATCCAGCAACGGCATCAGCTGGTTGGCGGAGGACACGCCGGCGGCCATCACTTCGGGACAACGCGCCAGGGAAGCGGCGGTGTTATCCGGCCGGGTCGCCAGCGATACCAGGCCCGCACCGCTGCGCAAGGCCATTTCCGCCGCGAGCAGGCCGGCGCCGCCGGTGCCGCGTTCGCCGCCCACCACCAGCACATGACCGAAGCGGCCCTTGTGATCGGTGGGCCGACGCGGCGCCAGGCGCGGCACCACCGAGCCATCCAGGCGTTGCGCCAGCCAGGGTGTGGCCGCGACCAGCGCCGCGTCGGCCTGCAGGTCGGCGAAGCGCAGCTCGCCCACCACGTCCGGGCCCACGCCGCTGAACAGGCCGAACTTCAGACCGATGAAGGTCACTGTCAGTTGCGCGCACACCACACTGCCCAGCGCCCGGCCGCTGTCGGCGCACAGACCCGAGGGAATGTCCACGGCGAGAACCGGCAGGCCGCTGGCGTTCATGGCGGCGATGGCGGCGGCATAGGGCTCGCGCACTTCGCCCTGCAGGCCGGTGCCCAGCAGCGCATCGACCAGCACGCCGGCCAGGTTCGCATCGGCCCGCCAGGGCTCGATTGACGCGCCGCCCTGGCGGGCCTCGGCATGCGCCAGCGCGGCATCGCCCCGTAGCTCGGCGGGATCGCACACCGCCAGCACGCGCACCTCAAGTCCGGCACGCACGGCCAGGGCCGCCAGCAGATAACCGTCGCCGGCATTGTTGCCGCGTCCGGCCAGCACGGTCAGTTGCCGGGCATCCGGCCAGCGCTGGCGCAGCGCGCGCCAGGCGGCATGCGCGGCGCGCTGCATCAGTTCGAACCCCGGCGTGCCGGCGGCGATCAGCCGGGCGTCGAGGTCACGCACCTGAGCAGCGGAATAGAGGGGAATGGGCAGTGGGTCGCGAGCGGGTGCCATGGGTAGCTCCGATGTCTGGCAGAATTATACGCATCTTCACCAGCCCGCCGCCCCGCCATGTCCGCCACGTTTCCCGATCTCGACACCCTGGCCCGGTCCATCAAGGACTGGGGCCGCGAGCTGGGCTTCCAGCAGGTAGGCATCGCCGATGTCGACCTCGGCACACATGAGCAATATCTGCAGGACTGGCTGGCCGCCGGCTACCAGGGCGAGATGGACTACATGGCCGCCCACGGTCACAAGCGCTCACGGCCAGCCGAACTGGTGGAAGGCACCCGCCGGGTGATCTCGGTACGCATGGACTACCTGCCCGGCGACACCGGCATGGCCGAACGCCTGGCCGACCCGGAGCAGGCCTATGTATCGCGCTACGCGCTGGGCCGCGACTACCACAAGCTGGTGCGCAAGCGCCTGCAGCAACTGGCCGAGCGCATCCAGAGCGTGGTCGGTCCGTTTGGCTATCGCGCCTTTGTGGACAGCGCACCGGTGCTGGAGAAGGCGCTGGCCCAGCAGGCGGGCCTCGGCTGGATCGGCAAGAACACCCTGCTGCTGAACCGCCAGGCCGGCAGCTGGTTCTTCCTCGGCGAGCTGTTCGTCGACCTGCCAGTGCCGATGGACGAGCCCCACAACCGCGAGCACTGCGGCTCCTGCCGGGCCTGCCTGGACATCTGCCCGACCGGCGCGTTCGCCGGGGAACGCTTGCTGGATGCGCGACGCTGCATCTCCTACCTGACCATCGAGCTCAAGGGGGCGATTCCGCTGGAGCTGCGACCGCTGATAGGCAACCGGGTGTTCGGCTGCGACGACTGCCAGCTGGTCTGCCCGTGGAACCGCTTCGCGCGCCCCACTGGCGAAAGCGATTTCCTGCCGCGTCACGACCTGGACAACAGCCAGCTGGCCGCGCTGTTCCGCTGGAGCGAGGAGGAGTTCCTGCAGCGCACCGAGGGCTCGCCACTGCGCCGCGCCGGCTACCAGCGCTGGCTGCGCAACCTGGCGGTGGGGCTGGGCAACGCGCCGAGCACCATCGCGGTGATCGAGGCGCTGGAGCTGCGGCGCGACGACCCGTCGGAGCTGGTGCGCGAGCATGTGGCCTGGGCGCTGGCGCGGCACGGGCGGGGGTAGCGTTCGGAAAGCTCGCGGACAACTTCGCTCCCACAAAGGCGGCACCGAGCTCAACCGGTGGGAGCGGATTCGTTCGCGAGCGTTTGGGCTCGGTGCGCACCCGGCTGGCGGCCAGAAGAACGCTGACCGCCCCACGCGGCCCTCACGCCTTGATGAAATGCTCGCGGTAGTGGCGCAGCTCGGCGATGGATTCGCGGATGTCGTCCAGTGCCAGGTGGCTGCCCTTTTTCTGGAAGCTTTCCTTCACGGCCGGCGCCCACAGGTCGGCGAGGATCTTCAGGGTGGAGACGTCCAGGTTGCGGTAGTGAAAATAGGCTTCCAGGGTCGGCATGTGGCGGTAGAGGAAGCGGCGGTCCTGGCAGATGCTGTTGCCGCAGATCGGCGAGGCGCCCTTGGGCACCCATTCCTCCAGGAAGGCCAGGGTTAGCGCCTCGGCCTCGGCGGTTTCAATCCGGCTTTCGCGCACGCGCCGGGTCAGCCCGGACTGGCCATGGGTGCGGGTATTCCATTCATCCATGCCGGCGAGGATGTCGTCGCTCTGGTGGATGGCGATCACCGGGCCTTCGGCCAGCACATTGAGCTGGCTGTCGGTGACGATGGTGGCCATTTCGATGATCTGGTCATTGTCCGGATCTAGACCGGTCATTTCCAGGTCGATCCAGATCAGGTTCTGGGCATTCAGCATGACGGGGCTCCTTGGGTCGGGGCGGCGCAGTCTAGTGGTCCGACCGTCCGAATCAAATACTCCGCTTCCTGACGGCGCTTTGCCAGAACGAATCGTCGCACCCCGGGCGCCCCGGCGCGCCGTGATAGAATGCGCGCCCTCCCCCGACCAGGCTCCAGCATGTCCAAACGCCAACTCTCTCGCCGGCAAAACTGGCGCATCGGCAAGATCCAGGAAGAGCGCGCCGCCCGCGCCGCCAAGCGCGAGGAGCGCATGCTCGACGAGCTGGAAGGCGGCGACCTGGGCCCGGAACAGCACGGTCTGGTGATTGCCCATTTCGGCGTGCAGGTGGATGTCGAAGACGGCGACGGGCAGATCTGCCGCTGCCACCTGCGCGCCAACCTGCCCACGCTGGTCACTGGCGACCGGGTGGTGTGGCGTGCCGGCAACCAGGGCCAGGGGGTGATCGTCGCCCAGCTGCCGCGCAGCAGCGAACTGTGCCGGCCGGACAGCCGCGGCCAGCTCAAGCCGGTGGCGGCGAATGTCGATCAGATCGTCATCGTCTTCGCGCCACTGCCGCAGCCGCACGCCAACCTGATCGACCGCTATCTGATCGCCGCCGAGCACGCCGGCATCCGCCCGTTGCTGCTGCTCAACAAGGCCGACCTGCTCGATGAGGACAACGCGGCGTTCATCGACAGCCTGCTGACCACCTATCGGCAGCTCGACTACCCCTTGCTGGAAGTTTCCGCCCACGAAGGCGCCGGTATGGACCAGCTGCGCGCGGCATTGGATGACCGCATCAGCGTGTTCGTCGGCCAGTCGGGGGTGGGCAAGTCGTCGCTGGTCAACAGCCTGCTGCCGGGGGTCGACCTGAAGGTCGGCGCGCTCTCGGAACTGACCGGCAAGGGCACGCACACCACCACCACGGCGCGGTTGTTCCATTTCCCGGAGGGCGGCGACCTGATCGACTCGCCCGGCATCCGCGAATTCGGTCTGGGCCATGTCAGCCGCGACGATGTAGAAGCCGGCTTCATCGAATTCCGCGAACTGCTCGGTCGCTGCCGCTTCCGCGACTGCCGCCACGACCGGGAACCCGGTTGCGCCCTGCTGCAGGCGCTGGAGGAAGGACGCATCCAGCCGCAGCGACTGGCCAGCTACCGGCACATCATCGCCAGCCTGCCGGAACGCGAGTACTAGCAGCGCACCCCCCCCTTTCCCCTCGCGGGAGAGGGTCGGGGAGAGGGGGGCTGGCCTTATTGCTGCTTCAGCTCATCCATCTGCAGCGGGCCGTCGCGGAACAGGTCCATGCGCTGCTTCACCTCCTCGGCCGGCACCGGCGGCGGCGGCGCCTCCTGCGGCGCAGGGAGGCGGCCACCCGAGCCATCCGGCTCGCCTTCCATCGCCCGCTGCGCCTTACGGGTCAGCACCACGATATCGATGCGGCGGTTGGCCGGACTGTAGGGATCGGCGCGGTTGTACAGCGCCGCTGAGGCGTAACCGACCACCTGGGCAACGTTCTCCTCCGGATAGCCACCGGCCACCAGCGCCCGGCGGGCGGCGTTGGCGCGCTGGGTGGACAGCTCCCAGTTGCCCTCGAAACCGCGCGCCGCCGAGTACTGACGAGCATCGGTATGGCCGCTGAGGGTGATCTTGTTCGGCACGGTGACCAGAGTGTCGCCCAGGGCCAGCAGGATGTCCTCGAAGTACTCTTCCATGCGGTCGCTGCCCAGGGCGAACATCGGGCGATTCTCCGAATCCATGATCTGGATGCGCAGCCCGTCGCGGGTGCTCTCGATCAGGATCTGGTCCTTGAAACGCTGCAGCTCGGGGCTTTCCTCGATGACGTTCTGCAGCTCCAGGCGCAGCATTTCCAGACGCTCGAAATCCAGCTCGGCGGACAGGTTGCTGATCTCGTCGACGTCCACCGGATTGCTCAGTCCCTCGCTGAGCGGACCGTTCAGCTCGACGTTCTGGGTGCGATCCGGCGCCGGGTGCGGCGAGCCGCCCAGGTCGATGACGTGCTTGCTGGTCGAGCCGCTGAAGCCGATCGGGTCCTTGAAGTAGCCGGAGATGATCGCCCGCTGCAGCGGCGTGGACACCGACATCAGCCAGAGCACCAGGAAGAACGCCATCATGGCGGTCATGAAGTCGGCCAGGGCGATCTTCCAGGAGCCACCGTGATGGCCGCTGTCATAGCGCTTGATGCGCTTGATGATGATGGGCTGGTTGTTTTCCATCGCCTGTCATCAGCTCCCGCGCATCGCCTGTTCCAGCTCCTGGAAGCTGGGCCGATGCCCCGGCAGCAGCACCTTGCGTCCGAACTCCACCGCCAGGGTCGGCGGCAGGCCGGAGGCCGAGGCGATCAGGCTGGCCTTGATGGCCTCGTAGACGTTCAGCTCCTCGCGGGCGTCCTGCTCCAGGCACACCGACAGCGGGCCGATGAAGCCGTAGGCGGCCAGGATACCAAGGAAGGTACCCACCAGCGCCGCCGCCACGCTTTCACCGATGCGCGCCTGCTCGGCTTCGCCGAGCAGGGCCATGGTCATCACAATGCCCAGCACTGCGGCGACGATACCGAAGCCCGGCAGCGCGTCGGCCACCTTGCCCACCGAGTGGGAGGGGTGGTGCAGCTCTTCCTTGAGGCTGGCCAGCTCCATTTCGAAGAGGTTTTCCAGCTCGTGAGCGGCCATGTTGCCGCTGGTCATGATGCGCAGGTAGTCGCAGATGTACGCCACCATGCGCTCGTCGTTCAGCACGCTAGGGTACTTGGCGAAGATGGGACTTTCGTGGGGTTCCTCGATGTCGCCCTCGATGGCCATCATGCCTTCACGCCGGCTCTTGGTGAGGATGTCGTAGATCAGCCGCAGCACTTCCAGGTAATAGGCCCGGTTGTAGCGCGAGCTGAACATGCGCAGCGATTTCTTGATGATGCGCCACGAGTTGTGGCCACGGTTCGACTGGATGAACGCGCCCAGCGCCGCACCACCGATGATGATCAGCTCGAACGGATGGATCAGCGCCATGATCTTGCCGCCCGCGAGCGCGAAGCCGCCCAGCACGCTGCTGAATACGACGAGAATACCGATGATTTTTGCCATGACTGAAGACTACGAATCCTGGAGGAAGCGGACGACCGGTTATGCCCTAGTGGTTATCGGCGCCCTTCAGGCAAACTGAAGGCGAATTTTTCAGGTACGCGCCAATGCCCATGCCAGACCCTTCCGCGCCGCCCCGCAGCCTCGACGCCTGGCTTGCACGCCTGGACGCGACGAGCCTGCCCATTTCCGACCGGCAACGCGAGCAGTTGCACCGCGAACTGCGCCGTGGCGACCGTCCGCTGCGCATCATCGCCCAGCGACTGCAGACCTGTCCGGCCCTGACCCTGGCCCTCTTGCGCGAAGCCAATCGCCACGCACCCGGCCCGCTGGGCAGTGACAGCGAGCACCTGGAAAGCGCCCTGGTACGCCTCGGCCTGAGTCGCGCCGCGACCATCCTGCAGGAACTTCCGGAACGCAACGCGACCACCCTGCCGCCGACCCTGATCCAGTTGCTCCTGATCAGCCAGCACGCCCAACACCAGGCCGCCGGCCTGTTCGCCACCCGCATGGCGCGCCTGGAGGGCGAGATTCTCTGCGCCAGCCTGCTGTTCCTGGCGCCGTTCTGGGCGCTGGCCCAGGCCTTCCCCGACCTGCTGCAACGCTGGGAAGCGCGTGTGATCGGCGAGCACCAGCCGGCCCGCACGGTGGAACAGGATCTGTTCGGCGTGCCGCTGGTGGAACTGGGCCTGGCGCTGGCCCGACGCTGGCGGCTGCCCGAGGCGGTGATCCTCGGCTACCAGGCGCTGGGCCAGGAGCGCGACGCCCTGATCCGTTGCCTGCGCCTGGCACGGCGGCCCGGCACGCACCCGCTGCAGCGCCTGCAGGACGAGGACTCCGAGCAGTTGCGCTGGCTGACCCGCCCCAGCCACAGCGCCCTGTTCGCCAACGCCCTGGCGCTGGCCGCCCACAGCGCCTGGGATGATGCCCGCAGCCTGCGCTGGCAGCGACTGACGGCGCTCTATCTCGACCTGCCCCTGGCGCGCGTGCAGACGCAGATTCACGGTCTGGCGGCGGACA
>NZ_JBOY01000152.1:0-4986 GCF_000647775.1 Pseudomonas sp. RL
GTCCGTCGCGAATCCCGCCCACAAAAACCCCGCCTCTCGGCGGGTTTTTTGTTTCTGCTCAGGGCATCAGACGTTGAACACGTCATCCACCGACTTGAGCGGGTAGTTCTTAGGGTAGGGCAGCGTAGCCACGCCACTCTCGATGGCGGCCTTGGCCACCGCGTCGGACACCAGGGTGATCAGGCGCGGATCCATCGGCTTGGGAATGATGTACTCGCGACCGAACTCCAGACCGCACAGGCCGTAGGCAGCGCAGACTTCCTGGGGCACCGGCAGCTTGGCCAGGTCACGCAGGGCCAGCGCGGCGGCGATCTTCATTTCCTCGTTGATGCGCTTGGCGCGTACGTCCAGGGCACCGCGGAAGATGAAGGGGAAGCCCAGCACGTTGTTGACCTGGTTCGGGTAGTCCGAACGGCCGGTGGCCATGATTACGTCGCTACGGGTGGCATGGGCCAGTTCCGGCTTGATCTCCGGATCCGGGTTGGAGCAGGCGAACACGATCGGGTTGGCCGCCATGCGCTTGAGGCCCTCTGGGCTCAGCAGGTCCGGACCGGACAGGCCGACGAACACGTCGGCGCCTTCCAGGGCGTCGTCCAGGGTGCGCTTGTCGGTCTCGTGGGCGAACATCGCCTTGTACTGGTTCAGGTCGTCGCGACCGGCATGGATCACGCCCTTGCGGTCGATCATGTAGATGTTCTCGACCTTGGCGCCCATGCTGATCAGCAGCTTCATACAGGAGGTGGCGGCGGCGCCGGCACCCAGGCAGACGATCTTCGCGTTTTCCAGGGTCTTGCCGGCGATTTCCAGCGCGTTGAGCATGCCGGCCGCGGTGACGATGGCGGTGCCATGCTGGTCATCGTGGAACACCGGAATGTCGCACTGCTCGATCAGCGTGCGCTCGATCTCGAAGCACTCGGGTGCCTTGATGTCTTCCAGGTTGATGCCGCCGAAGGTGATGGAGATGCGCTTGACGGTGTCGATGAAGGCCTGGGGGCTTTCCGCGTCTACCTCGATGTCGAACACATCGACGCCGGCGAAGCGCTTGAACAGCACGCCCTTGCCTTCCATGACCGGCTTGGACGCCAGCGGGCCCAGATTGCCCAGGCCGAGAATCGCCGTGCCGTCGGAAATCACCGCTACCAGGTTGCCCTTGCCGGTGTAGCGATAGGCCAGGTCCGCATCACGGGCAATTTCCCGTACCGGCTCAGCCACGCCGGGGCTGTAGGCCAGGGCCAGATCGCGAGCGGTGGCAGTAGGCTTGGTCAGTTCCACGCTCAGCTTCCCGGGGCGGGGCTGGGCATGGTAGTCGAGAGCGGCTGTTTTCAAATCAGACATGGTGGAGGTATCCGCTTTTTTTTGTGCAGGGCAGCGAGCATACGAAAGAAGAATACCCCCCCACAAGCCGGCGCCGAACGGTGCGTAAAAAGGTCGCGAAAATCCAGAAAGCAATGCGACAGGGCGTCACATCCCGACGCGCTCGACGGGTCGCAGCAACACCGGATGATCCAGCTCGAGCAACCAGCGCGCCTGCCCGGGCCCCGGGCGCATGCGTTCCAGCACCCAGCCGCGCGCCTCCACCGTGCGCCCGCTCACACTATCCAGATCCAGGGCGCGGAAGCGCGCCTGATGCTGTGGCCGGATACGCAGCGCCAGGCCGCCGTCCAGCTCCAGCCAGGTCCCGCCGCGGTTGCGCGCCACCCGAGTGACTCGCCCGTGCACCAGCGCGAAACCCGGACGCCGCAGTTGCGCAGGCGCGAGCGCGGCCATATTCCGCCAGAGGCCCTTGCCGGCAAGGCGGGCCTCGGCCTCGGCCTGGTAATGGCAGTCCACCAGGCGCAGGTTGGGCGCCACCGCCACCTGCAGCGCCAGCCCCTCGCGCAGCAACAACGCGGCCAGGTTGCGCCCCTGGCGGTCGTACAGGTGTGCCAGTTCGCGGCCATGCCCGTCGCGGCGCTCGACCCCGGGCAGCATCCGCAGGCGCCCCGCGCTTTCCTGGACCTGCTCGACCAGGAAGCGCCGCGCCGCCTGCGCATAAGGCTCGGCAGGCCGGCGCTGCCCGCCCAGCTCAGGCGCGTTCACTCCGATCAAGCGCACGCGGCGACCATCCACCAGGCGCAGGGTGTCACCATCCACCACGCGTTCGACGCGCACCGTCTCGCCCTCGCCCGGCAGCGCGCAGAGGGCGGCGACTGGCCGGACGAACAGAACGGCAATAAAAAAGGCGCCCCACAGGGGCGCCTTTTTCTGCAGCACGGAAATACCCACCAGGGCTTCCCGAATGTCGGGCCTTACTTGGCGCCGAACACGCCGAAGCGCTGCTTGAAGCGATCGATACGGCCGCCGGTGTCCAGCACCTTCTGCTTGCCGGTATAGAACGGGTGGCACTCGTTGCACACGTCGATGCTCAGATCCTTGCCCAGGGTGGAGCGGGTCTTGATCACGTTGCCGCAGGAGCAGGTCGCAGTGACCTCGACGTAGTTCGGATGGATATCGGCTTTCATGGTACGTCCTCGAGTCGGCGTGCCGCCATCCGGCCCTATGCCGAATACCGCACGCAAAACAGGCGGCGGATGATACCAGAGCAGACCCTCGTTGCAAGAGCGCCCGCCACCGGCGTGCGCTTGTTAAGATCGCCGGCAATCTGCCAGGGATCGACCGTGACCAACCTCATTCTCCGCCTCGCCCTCCCCTCGCCGCTGCGCCGGTTGTTCGACTACCGAGCGCCGCCCGGCGTGCCGGCGTCCGCGCTCCAGCCTGGCACGCGCCTGCGCGTGCCGTTCGGCCGGCGCGAGGTGGTCGGCGTGCTGGTGGAAACCGCCCCGCACAGCG
Organism: Pseudomonas sp. RL; assembly: GCF_000647775.1. NCBI lineage: Bacteria > Pseudomonadati > Pseudomonadota > Gammaproteobacteria > Pseudomonadales > Pseudomonadaceae > Pseudomonas > Pseudomonas sp. RL. The sequence goes on from NZ_JBOY01000152.1 coordinate 2,830, forward strand.
ACGTGCCCGAGGACAAGCTCAAGGCCGCCCTGCAACTGCTGGACAGCCGCCCCCTGCTGCCCCCGGCGCTGTTCCGGCTATGCCTGTGGACGGCGCAGTACTACCAGCACAGCCTGGGCGACACCCTCAGCTGGGCCCTGCCGGTGCTGCTGCGCCAGGGCGAACCGGCCGAGGTACGCCAGGAACAGGTGTGGACTCAGGTCCCGGGCGCCAGCCTGGACGATCCGCGCCTGAGTCGCGCTCCGCGCCAGCGCGAGGCGCTGCGCACGCTGGCCCAGCATCCGCAGGGCGTGCCGCACAGCCTGCTCGGCAAGCTGGAGCTCAACCGCGACAGCCTAGAGCTGCTGCGCGACAAGGGCCTGGTGCAGGTCAGCGTGCGCGCACGCACGGTCAAGCCGCACCACGGCGGTTGGCTGGCGCAGGCAGAGCTGCCGCTGAACGCCGAGCAGAGCGCCGCTACCGAAGCGGTGCGCGCCAGCTTCGGCGGCTTCCGGCCCTTCCTGCTGGCCGGGGTGACCGGCAGCGGCAAGACCGAGGTCTACCTGCAGCTGATCCGCCAGACCCTGGAGGCCGGCAAGCAGGCGCTGGTGCTGATTCCGGAAATCAACCTGGGGCCGCAGACCCTGGACCGCTTTGCCCGCCGTTTCAACGCGCGCATCGCCCTGCTGCATTCGGGACTCAACGACCGCGAGCGCCTCGACGCCTGGCTGGCCGCGCGCGACGGCGACGCGGAGATCGTCATTGGCACCCGCTCGGCGCTGTTCACACCGCTGAAGAACCCGGGACTGATCATCGTCGACGAGGAACACGACGCCTCCTACAAGCAGCAGGAGGGCCTGCGCTATCACGCCCGCGACCTGGCGCTGATGCGCGCCCGCCAGGAGAACCTGCCGATCCTGCTCGGCTCGGCCACGCCATCGCTGGAAAGCCTGCACAATGCCGCAACCGGCCGTTACGCGCTGCTCAAGCTGACCCAGCGCGCCGGCGGCGCCCAGGCGCCGCGCTTCCTGCGCCTGGACGTGAAAAGCCTGCCGCTGGACAGCGGCATTTCCGGCCCGCTGCAGCAGGCCATGCGCCAGACACTGGAAGCGGGCCAGCAGGTACTGGTGTTCCTCAACCGCCGCGGCTTCGCGCCAACCCTGTTCTGCCAGGACTGCGGCTGGATCAGCCAGTGCCCGCGCTGCGACGCACGCATGACCGTGCACCAGCGCCACCACGAGCTGCGCTGCCACCATTGCGGGCATGCCGAGCGCACGCCGCACAACTGCCCCAAGTGCAACCATGTGGACCTGCGCCCGCTGGGCACCGGCACCGAGCGCGCCGAGGAACGCCTCAACACCCTGTTTCCCGACTACCCGGTGCTGCGCATCGACCGCGACAGCACGGCGCGCAAGGGCGCCATGGAGCAGTTGTTCACCACCATCAACAAGGGCGAGCCCTGCGTGCTGGTCGGCACCCAGATGCTCGCCAAGGGACACCACTTCCCGCGCGTCACCCTGGTGGCGATCCTCGATGCCGATGGCGGACTGTTCTCCGCCGATTTCCGCGCGCCGGAACGCATGGCCCAGATGATCGTCCAAGTCGCCGGTCGCGCCGGACGGGCCGACCAGCCCGGACGGGTGATCATCCAGAGCCAGCTGGCCGACCATCCTTTATTGGTGCAGCTCACCGAACAGGGTTACTTCGCCTTCGCCGAACAGGCGCTGGCCGAACGGCGCGCCGCCGGCCTGCCACCGTTCAGCCACCTGGCGCTGCTGCGCGCCGAGGCGCACCGTCCCGGCCAGGCCGAGGGCTTCCTCGACCTGGCCTGCGTCGAAGCCGAAGCGCTGCTTGAGGAACTGCAGGTCGCCGGCGGCATCGAACTGCTCGGTCCGGTACCGGCGCCGATGGAGCGCCGCGCCGGCCGTTACCGCGCGCAGCTGCTGCTGCAGGGCAACAGCCGGGCACCGCTGCACAGGCTGCTGCACGCCTGGCTGCCACGCCTGGAGCAGTTGCCGGACAGCCGCGCGGTGCGCTGGTCGCTGGACGTCGATCCGATCGACCTGTTTTGAGCAACGGCGGCCGGGAAAGCGCCAACCGCCCTACGATCTCGCCCGCGCACCAGCCCACCACGCAGGGCGGTCAACGCTGTTTGTGGCCGCCGGGCGGGGGGGGGGG
>NZ_JBOY01000153.1:0-766 GCF_000647775.1 Pseudomonas sp. RL
CGGGCGTTGCCCGGCAGGGCGCTGGCCGCGCGGTGCGCCTCGGCGGCCACCGCCAGGCCCTGGGCTTCGGTGCCCAGCAGGTTCAGCCAGGCCTTCAGCACGTGGGCCATGAGCAGCTCCGGGCGCTGCGCCAAAGCATCGTCAAGCTCGGCCAGCGGGTCGCCGACGTAACACTGGAAGTGGGCCAGGGCGCTCTGGTAGCAGGCCAGGCTGTTGGTGTCGGCGCCGGACATCGCCAGCCCCAGGTGATCACGCATGGTCATGATGAAATCCTCATGCTAGCCGTCGTCGCGTCCGGCGCCGTCGTGCCGGGCGCGTGGGTGCTACGTTAGAAAGGAGGCCGGTGGCCGCCTATAGCCCGGCCGCCGGCATTCTTGATCCAGCCGCCGGCTGACGATGAACGTGAGGCCCCTGTGGATGCGCTGTCCCAGCTGCTCGAAGCCGTGCGCCTGTGCGCGGGGGCCTTCCTGCAGGCCGAGTTCACCGAACCCTGGAGCATCCGCGCCCAGGTCGGCCCCGAGGACTGCCCGCTGCCCGGGCAGATACCCGCCTGCCTGATGGCCTACCACTACGTGCTCGACGGTCGCCTGTGGCTCGGCCTGGACGGCCAGCCGCCGCTGGCGGTGGGCGCCGGCGAGATCATCCTGCTGCCGCGCAACCCGCCCCATGTGCTGAGCAGCGACCCACGGCTGCCGGCGCAACGTATCGAGCCGCTGGTGCAACCCGCGCTGGGCGGCGGACTGGCGCGCCTGCGCCACGGCGGCGG
>NZ_JBOY01000154.1:0-7003 GCF_000647775.1 Pseudomonas sp. RL
TTACATCCCTCGAACTGCCTAAAAGCGCTTGCAGGGCAACATAGAATCTCCCACGGTGGACTTGTCCGCGAGCTTTGCGCTTTACGTAGCTACCTCCGGGGGGAGCTGTGCAACGCCAGCCGGAGCGCTAAAGTAGCGCCACCCGCAACACCGGAGAGCCTCCATGCCCACCTACGACTACCGCTGCGAAGCCAACGGCCAGGTCTACGAAGTCCACCATCCGATGGCGCTCAGCCCCAGGACCTGGGGCGACCTGCGCGCCGCCTGCTGCTCGCTGCCCGATGATGCCGCGATCCCCGACGACGCCCCGGTGACCAAACTGATGAGCGCCGCCGGGGTGGTCAATAGCCGCGTCCTGAAGAATCCCGAAGCGCCGGCCTGCGCGCGCGGCGGCTGTGCTGGCAACTGCCTGTGACCGGTAGGGTGGAAGACTCGCGCAGCGATCTTCCACCCAAAGAACTACGGGATACCTCGTTAGCCACGCTGCACTACCGAAGCCTCACCGTCGGCTCGAGCCCCAGCGCGCGCAAAACCGCGAGAAAGGTTTTGAGCGTCGGGTTGCCGCCCTCGCTGAGTGACTTGTAAAGCTGCTCGCGGGCCAGCCCCGTTTCCTTGGCCAGTTCGCTCATCCCGCGCGCCTTGGCGACGATGCCCAGCGCCTTGGCGATATAGGCGGCGTCCCCCGTTTCCATCGCATCCGCGACGAAAACCGCGATGGCTTCGGGGCTGTCCAGCGCCTCGGCAGGGTCGTAGGCATACAGTTGTTCGGTCATGGCTGCGTTCTCCACGCCAGTGCAAGGCGCTTCGCTGTCTCGATGTCACGTTGCTGGGAGGCTTTGTCGCCTCCGCATAACAGGATTACCAGCTCGTTGCCGCGCTGCTGGAAATAGATCCGATACCCGGGTCCGTAGTGAATCCGAAGCTCGCTGACGCCACCGCCAACAGGCGAAACGTCGCCCGCAAGACCGTTGGCGAGGCGGAAGATCCGTGCCGCGATAGCGGCTCGCGCTCTGCTGTCCCTGAGTCGGCGTTCCCACGCCCTGTACGTTTCCGTTTGTTTGATCTCAAGCATGCGCCAATTGTGATTTATAAATCACAAAAGGCAAACCGGATCGCTCGAGCGGTTTGCGCAGCAACCAACCCCACCGGAAACCCCGCGCCCTTTGCCGGATCACAACTGCATCCGCAAAAGGAGATTGCCATGCCCGCCCGCGTCCCGATGCTTCGCTACGTCCCCCTGCTGGCCCTGCTTTTCATTGCCAACCTGGCGGCCGATGAAACACAGCAACTGATCCAGGCCATCAATGATTACCGTGGCGAGGCGAACGGCTGCGCCGACGCCCCCGCCACGGCGCTGCCGCCGCTCAGGGCCGATGCGCGGCTGGTCAGCCCCGACGAGGATTGGGAGGCCTCACTGGAGCGCAACGCCTACCCGCTGCAAAGCGCCGAAGCCATTCGCCTTAGCGGTCCAACCGACGCCAAGGCGGCGATGCAGGCGCTGCGGGAAAGTTTCTGCCGGGTGCTGCTCGACCCGCAGTACCTGGACATCGGCGTCAGCCAGCACCAGCAGCAGTGGCGCATCGTGCTGGCGCGACCGCAACAGCAGGCTCGGCTCGGCGACTGGCAACAGGAAGGCCGGCGCCTGCTGGAACTGATCAACGCCGCGCGCGGGCAGGCGCGGATGTGCGGCAAACAGGCCCAGCCGGCCACCGAACCGCTGAGCTGGAACGACGCCCTGGCCAGCGCCGCCGACACCCACAGCCGCGCGATGGCCAGCGGCAACTTCTTCGCCCACCGCGACAAGGAAGGTCGCATTCCCGGCGACCGCGCCGAACTGGCCGGCTACAGCGCCAGCCTGATTGGCGAAAACCTCGCCGCCGCGCACATCAGCGCCCAGCAGGTGCTCGACGGCTGGCTGGCCAGCCCCGAACACTGCGCCAACCTGATGAACCCACAGTTCCGCGAAATGGGCGCGGCCTATGCGCGGGACGACAACAGCGACGCGGGCATTTACTGGACGGCGGTGTTCGGGGCGCCGTAGGAGTCGGGCATGGCGAACTAAATTTGGTCTGAAATTGGCCTAAGTGCTGCGCAAGGCATCGCTGGCTACCTGCTGAGTGGGGTAGCGCAAAGAGGAGTTCTTTAATGCGCGTTGAAACGATCAGCTACCTGAAGAAACACGCAGCCGACCTGCAGCTCGACGAGCCGATGGTGGTCACCCGCAATGGCGTGCCGGCGTACGTGGTGGAGTCCTATGCCGAGCGAAAGCGTCGTGACGAGACGGTCGCGTTGGTGAAATTGCTGGCTATGGGCTCCCGCGAATATGCGCAGGGCAATCCCTGGTAGAAGCCTTCCTCTTTCGGCATCGCTAGGGGTCGCCCAGTGGACGGGCTCGCACAGATCGATCAGTCTGCTGTTCCGGCTGTTCGGCACGCCCCGCTTGAGGCGCACGAGGGCTCAGGCCGGTATGATGCCCGGCCATTTTTGGCGAGCAGTCCCACCATGCCCGGCAACGCCCTCTACACCGACCTGTCCGGTTACTACGACCTCATGTGCGCCGATATCGACTATCAGGCGCAGAGCCACGGTGTGCATCGGCTGCGGCAGCTGTTCGGCAATGCGGGCAACCGTCATCTGGACCTGGCCTGCGGCACCGGCCCGCACGTGCGGCACTTCCTCGACGCCGGCTACCGGAGCAGCGGCCTCGACATCAACCAGCCCATGCTGGAGCTCGCGGCCGAGCGCTGCCCGGAAGCGCAGTTCTCCCGGCAGGACATGTGCGGTTTCACCGTGGAGGAACCGCTCGACCTGATCACCTGCTTCCTCTATTCCATTCACTACAGCGGCAGCATCGAGCGGCTCCAGGCCTGCATCGCCAGCGCCCATGCCGCACTGGAGGAGGGCGGGGTGTTCTGCTTCAACGCCGTCGACAAGAGCAAGATCGACAACGCGCTGTTCGTCTCGCATACCGCCGAGCACGCCGACGGCCAGTTCCACTTCAGCTCCGGCTGGCACTACGCAGGCGCGGGCGAGCGGCAGTCACTGAAACTGCGCATCGCCCGAACGGTCGCGGAAGTAACCCAGGTCTGGCACGACGAACACCCGATGGTCGCGGTGAGCTTCGCCGAACTGCAGGCGCTGCTGCAGCCGTACTTCGAGGTGCATGTGCTGGAGCATGACTACGAGAAGATCGTGCCGTGGGACCAACGCTCCGGGAACGCGCTGTTTGCCTGCGTGAAGATCTGAAACGAAACGCTGCCAGCCAGCCCGTCCTGTAGACAAGACCGCAGCCTTTCACACTGTCCTGAACATCACCCGACGTAGGGTGGAAAACTCGCAAAGCGATTTTCCACCGTGGAGGTCCAGGCGCCCTGCTTCGGATACGCGCCGTTTGGGAACCAGGGCCATGCCCGCACTTGCAAAGCCTTATTAAATACTTATATTCGGCTTATAGGGAGCGAGGCCGGGCATGAACAAGATCAACTGGACACGCAAGGCGGTTAAGCAGCTGCGCAAGATCGACAAGGCCGAGCAGCCCAAGCTCTACGATGCCGCCCAAGCCCTCGCTCACATGCCCGACGTCCAGAACGTCAAGGCGCTCGCCCATCAACACTACGGTTACAGGCTCCGGGTAGGCAACTACCGCATCCTGTTCGACTGGGACGGCGGCGTGAAAATCGTCAGCATCGAAGAGGTCAGGAAGCGCGATGAACACACCTACTAACGTGCAGATCATCCACGGCGCGGACGGCCGTCCCGCCTTCGTCGTGGTGCCTTACGCCGACTACATCGCCAGCCACCCTGTCGAGGATCTGGTACCCAACGAGGTCGTCGGCTACATGGTCAAGGACGGCATGACCGCCATCGCCGCCTGGCGCCGGCATCTGGGGCTGACCCAGACCGAGGTGGCCGAGCGCCTCGGTATCTCGCAGTCCGCCTACGCGCAGCAGGAAACCGCCGAACGCCCCCGCAAGACGACGCGCGAGCGGATCGCAAAGGCCCTGAATATTCCGGCGCCGCTGCTGAACCTGTAAACCGCGCGCAGCACGCAGAACGGGTGGCCCAAACCGCCACGTCAAATGCGGATGGACCACGCCATTGGCCGCCCCGCCATCATTGCTCCGGGTGGAATCTGGGCTCCAGAAAGGCGACCGGAAATTCCGGCCGTGGCCTGCCCACCTGGGTGGAGCGGCGGTCATGGGCCCGGCGGGCCAGGAACACGATGGAGCCATCCGGCTTGCGCATGAGGTTGCCGGCCTTCACGCTGCCCAGCGTGGCCAGCAACCAGCGTGACTCTTCGCGGAACCGCTCGAAATCCACGTCCTGGAAGTTGCGCATGGGGATAAAGGCGACGACCGCGCCTCTTCTGACAGCGGCCCACCCTATGGACAAGTCGACAAATTCACTCTGGTCGCAGTCCTGTTCCGGCAGCGTCGTTTCGGTCATGGAATGGCCTCGCAGGATGTCCGAATCATCGGCGCAGCCAGTGGCAGGCTGATCAATGTCCATTGAATAACAGCGCCACTGCTGTGCTGCCCTACGGTATGGCAGCGTCAATGAAAAAGGCTTGTCGTGGAGCAAGCCTTTCATGGTCTGCACAGGTGACCGGTACTAGGGCGTAGGTGGACCTCGCCACTCGGGGGGCTCGTTAAATAAATCTGTCCCCTTTTCTCTTCGGCCGCGACTCCACCACCGCAAGGCGTGCCGGCAGCTTCGCCAGCAGGGCATCCACCGCCACCCGCGTCTTCAATGGCAGGTGCGGGGTCTGTGGCCACAGGGCGCTGATCGGGTAGGTCAGGCTCGGCTGCTCCGCCAGCACCTCTCGCAACTCTCCGCGCAGCAGGTACTCGCGAGCCAGCCAGTAGGGCAGCCAGGCGATGCCGAGACCGGCCAAGGTAGCGTCGGTGACGGCGCGAAGGTCGTCCATCCGTAGACGGGCTTTGGGTCTGATCGCCTGTACCTGGCCATCGACACGCACCTGCCATTCGAGCATCCGGCCCAGGCGCGTGTAGGCCACGGCGTCGTGCTGCTGCAACTCCGCGAAGCTGCCAGGCTCGCCATGGCACTGCAGATAGGCCGGCGATGCGCAGAACGTCATGCCGTGCTCGCCCAGCCGGCGGGCCACCAGGTCGCTGCTGTCGGGCAGGACGCCGTTGCGGATCGCCAGGTCGAAGCCTTCCTCCACCAAGTCCACGGTGCGGTCGCTGAAGGACATTTCCAGCACCAGCTCGGGATGCTGCTGCGCCAGCTCGATCAGGATGGGCGCGATGCACAGATGGCCGAACAGCACCGGCATGGACACCCGCAGCTGGCCGTTGACCTGCCACTTGCCGCTTTCCAGCGCCGTTTCGCCCGCGCGGATTTCCTCCAGGGCCCGCAGGCAGTGCCCATGGAACCTCGAGCCTTCGTCGGTCAGGCTCAGGCTACGCGTGGTGCGGTGGAACAGCAGCACGCCCAGGCGCTGCTCCAGACGGGCAATGCTCTTGCCCACCGCGGAGCGGGTGATGTGCAGCTGGCTGGCCGCCTGGGCGAAGCTGCCGGCCTCCGCCACCACGACGAAGACGTCGACGCCGTTCAGGCTGTCTCGCATGGCTTTGTATCCATAGGGGAACCAATCAAGAGAAATACTATCGCCATTGGTGAGAAAAATGGAATGGTAGGCTATGCGCATTCCCACAAACTCCCCAACTGGAGCGCATTCATGAGCAAGATCCTCGTCCTCAAGTCCAGCATCATGGGCAGCAACTCCAGGACCAACGCCCTGATCGACAGTTTCCTGGCTGAACGACTGGCCAAGGGGCATCTCGATGAGGTGCTGGTGCGCGACCTGGCCAGCCTCGATCTGCCGGTGCTGGACCATGAGCTGTTCCACGCCCTGCGTGGCGTCGGCCAGCCGAGCGAGCGCGCCCGACAGGTGGTGGCGCTGTCAGATCAGTTGATCGCCGAGCTCAAGGCCAGCGACCTGCTGTTGATAGGCGCCCCCATGTACAACCTGAACGTGCCGACGCAGCTGAAAAACTGGTTCGACCTGGTGGCCCGCGCGCAGGTGACCTTCCGCTATACCGAAAGCCATCCGGTGGGCCTGATCGAGGGTGTCCGCGCGGTGGCCTTCAGCTCGCGTGGCGGTGTGCACCTAGGGCAGGCGAGCGACGCGGTCACTCCTTATCTGCGCGCGGTACTCGGCCTGGTCGGCATCGCCGAGGTGGAATTCGTCTACGCGGAAGGCCTGGACGCTCGCCCCCACGGCGTCGAGAAAGGCCTGGCCGACGCCCATGCGCAGATCGTCAGGCTGAGCGCCTGAAGGTCGCCTCGCCGATGCCATCTCTGCAAGGCATCGGTAGATGAAATGTCGGCCTGTTTTATTGATGGCTCCCACGCGCTGCGTGGGAGTCTTGCCGGTGGCTCCACGTCAACTCGGCAGCCGGTCGATCACCAGCAGCCCGGCTTGTCCCTGATAGTCGCGAGCACTGGAGTAGCGCCAGTGCTCGGCCAGATCCACATAACCGCGACGCACCGGATTGTGGTGGATGTAATCCAGCTTCTGGCGCATGACCTCCTCGCTGCAGACCAGCTCGGCATGGCTGCCTTCCTGCCAGAGCTGGTATTCCCGATCTTGCTTGTGTGCCCGCTTGCTGAAGCTCAGCCGCTGCAGGACCGACTCCGCGCCGCGTCGTTGCAGGTCGTCGAGGATCCGGCGGGCCGTGTAGGACTTGAAGCTGCTGACGCAGCGGGCCAGATCGGGTGCCTGCGCGAGATAGTGCAGGTGGTTTTCCATCACCACATAGCCATATAGCCGGAGCCCTTGGTGGGTCTGCTGGTAACGCCAGCAGTCGAGCAGGATGTCGACCAGTGCAGGACGGGAGAACAGCGGTAGCCACTCCATCACGGTACAGGTCAGGAAGTGCGGTTGCGCGGGATCGGTAATGACGTAGCGGCTGCGGCCCATGGGATTCGTCCGTGAATCGGTTAGTGGGTCTGGCGTCGTACTCGGCTGATGGCTCCC
>NZ_JBOY01000155.1:0-7722 GCF_000647775.1 Pseudomonas sp. RL
ACGTCGAGCCAGCGCTCCGGCGCCAGGCTGGCTGGCAGCAGGTCCAGCAACTGCCGGCCGACCTGGCGCTGCAACCCGGCCACCGCGTCATAGCTGCTGGCCGCGCGGGAGAAGGAGGCCGCGACCAGGCCCTTGTCGGGCAACGTATGCTGCGCGTTCATCGGGAGGCTTCCTTTATAAAGGAGAGGATCGCCGCCGCCGCCTGATCGGCATGGCTGAGCGGCAGAGCATGACTGGCGTCCAGCTGTGCGACGGACGAGTCGGGATACTGCTCGCGCAGCGCCTGCGCCGCCTGCACGGGGACCAGGGCGTCGCGGTCGCCGAACAGATGCAAGCGTGGCCCCCGCCATTCACCCAACGCGGGCCGAAGATCGAGCGAGGCCAGGCAATCCAGTCCGGCCAGCAGGCCGGCCGGCGCCTCGGCGCGAACCGCCAGGCGGCGGACCAGCGCACGGGGCTCGTCGGCATCGCGCACCGCAAGCAGATCGAAGCGTTTGAGCGTAGCGGCCGGCGCAGCAACCAAGCCTTCGCGGAAATCGGCGAACTGTGCCGCCGGCATGGCGGCCGGCCAGTCGTCGCGCTGCACGAAGCAGGCATTGCTGGCCAGGGTGATCAGACCACGACAGGCCTTTGCGCGCCGCGCCGCCAGCGCAGTAGCCAGCATGCCGCCCAGCGACCAGCCACCGAGCCAGCAGTCGCCGGGCAGGCGCGCATCCAGCTCGTCCAGCCAACCCTGCGGATCGTCCAGCACAGGCAGTTCGGCCAGCTCCACGCGCAGCGCATCGCCGTGCAGCGCCTGGGCCAACGGCTGCAGCACTGCGGTGGGATAGGACCAACCGGGCAGCAGCACCAGTCGTTCAGTCATCGCCCAGCTCCCGCCAGGCCAGCGCCAGCCCGTCCAGCAGGCGATCCACCTGTGCCTCGTCGTGCGCCGCCGTCAGGGTGATGCGCAGCCGCGCCGTGCCGGCCGGCACCGTCGGCGGACGGATGGCGCCGACCAGCAGCCCCCGCTCCCGCAGCCGCGCCGACAGGCGCATGGCCCGCCCGCTGTCGCCGACCAGCAGCGGCTGGATCGGTGTCGGGCTGTCCATCAGGGTCAATCCCAGTTCCTGCGCGCCACGTCTGAACCGGACGATCAGGTTGCGCAGGTGCTGACGGCGCCAGCCTTCCTCCCGCAGCAGCTGCAGGCTTTTCAGGGTCGCGCAGGCCACGGCCGGGGGCTGGCTGGTGGTGTAGATATAGGGCCGGGCGAACTGGATCAGCGTCTCGATCAGTTCCTCGCTGCCGGCCACGAATGCGCCAGCGGTGCCGAAGGCCTTGCCCAGCGTACCGACCAGCACCGGCACCTCCTCCAGGCCCAGCGCGAAGTGCTCCACGCAACCCCCGCCCCCGGCGCCGAGCACGCCGAAGCCATGGGCATCATCGACCATCAGCCAGGCGCCGCGGGCCCGCGCGGCGGCGCTCAGGCCCGGCAGGTCGGCGAGGTCGCCGTCCATGCTGAACACGCCGTCACTGACCACCAGGGTGTCGCCCCCGGCCTTGTCCAGGCGCGCGGCCAGGCTGGCCGTGTCGTTGTGCAGGTAGCGGGAGAAGCGCGCTCCGCTGAGCAGCCCGGCATCCAGCAGCGAGGCGTGGTTGAGGCGATCCTGCAGCACCGTGTCGCCGCGCCCGATCAGCGCCGTCACCACCGCCAGGTTGGCCATGTAGCCGGTGGAAAACAGCAGCGCGCGCGGCCGGCGGGTGAACGCGGCCAGCGCCTCCTCCAGTTGGTGGTGAGGCGCGCTGTGGCCGATCACCAGGTGCGAAGCGCCGCCACCCACGCCCCAGCGCTCCGCGCCTTCGCGCAGCGCGCGGATCACTTCGGGGTGGCTGGCCAGCCCCAGATAGTCGTTGGAACAGAAGGCCAGCAGGCGCTGACCGTCCACCACCACCTCAGGGCCTTGCGGGCTGTCGAGCAGCGGGCGAAGGCGATACAGATCCTCGGCACGGCGGGAGGCAAGACGCGAAGCGAGATCGAAACTCATGGGCAACCCCGAAAACCGAAGCGTTGGGCCTGTGTATGGTGGTCAACGCCCCGCGTTGGCCACCCCGCACGCCCGGACCACCAATCATCAAACGGCCGCGTTGTAGAACAGCCTGGAATCGCGCTGCTCGACCAGCGCCTGCTCGATGGCTGCCTGGTGCACTTCGTCGGCGTGCTCCTCGCGGGCCTCCGGCTGGATGCCCAGGCGCTGGAACAGCTGCATGTCCTTGTCGGCCTGAGGATTGGCGGTGGTCAGCAGCTTCTCGCCGTAAAAGATCGAGTTGGCGCCGGCCAGGAAGGCCAGGGCCTGCATTTGCTCGTTCATCTGCTCACGACCGGCGGACAGGCGCACGTGGGATTTGGGCATCATGATGCGCGCCACGGCCAGCATGCGGATGAAGTCGAAGGGATCGACGTCCTGCTCTTCGGCCAGCGGCGTGCCCTGGACCTTGACCAGCATGTTGATCGGCACGCTTTCCGGATGCTCCGGCAGATTGGCCAGCTGGATCAGCAGGCCGGCGCGGTCGTCCAGCGACTCGCCCATGCCGAGGATGCCGCCCGAGCAGATCTTCATCCCCGCCTCGCGCACATACGCCAGGGTCTGCAGGCGCTCGGCATAGGTGCGGGTGGTGATGATGTTGCCGTAGAACTCCGGCGAGGTATCCAGGTTGTGGTTGTAGTAGTCCAGGCCGGCGGCGGCCAGCGCCCGGGTCTGCTCCTGATCGAGCCGGCCGAGGGTCATGCAGGTTTCCAGCCCCATGGCCTTCACGCCCTCGACCATCTTCAGCACGTACGGCATGTCCTTGGCCGAAGGGTGCTTCCAGGCGGCACCCATGCAGAAGCGCGTCGAGCCGATGGCCTTGGCCTCGGCCGCCGCCTCCAGCACCTTCTGCACCTCCATCAGCTTTTCCTTGTCCAGACCGGTGTTGTAGTGACCGGACTGCGGGCAGTACTTGCAGTCTTCCGGGCAGGCGCCGGTCTTGATGGACAGCAGGGTCGAGACCTGCACCCGGTTGGCATCGAAGTGCTGGCGATGCACCTGCTGCGCCTGGAACAGCAGGTCATTGAACGGCTGCGCGAACAGCGCGCGCACTTCGTCGAGGGTCCAGTCGTGACGGACGGTGGCACTCATCGGGGCTTCCCTTTTGTGGTTATGGCGCCTGCTAGAGTTGGCGCGACACGGTGCGGCATACGCTAGGGAAGGCGCCATGAGCTGTCAACCGAACTCAAGAAAACTGGTTTACAACTGGCTGACCAGCAAGCAATCCTGCCTGCTGTGCGACGAGCGCGCCGACGGCCCGCAGGCGCTGTGCATCCCTTGCGAACGCGAGCTGCCGTGGCTGTCGGCGGCCTGCCGGATCTGCGCGCTGCCCCTGAGCGATGCCAACCTGCTGTGTGGCGAATGCCTGAAGCAGGCGCCGAGCTTCAGCCGGGTCGAGACCCCCTGGCGCTACGCGTTCCCCCTCGACAGCCTGATCACCCGCTTCAAGCACCAGGCCCGCTGGCCGCTCGGCCGTCTGTTGGGCGAACTGCTCGCCCGCCACCTGCGCCACGCCTACCTGGAGGGCCTGCCCCGCCCCGAACTCTTGCTGCCCGTACCGTTGGCCCGCAGGCGCCAGCGGCAGCGCGGGTTCAACCAGGCGGCCCTGCTGGCCCGCTGGCTGGCTACCCCCCTGCGCCTGCCGGTGCAGGAGCACTGGCTGCTGCGCCCCCGCGAAACCGATGCCCAGCAGACGCTGGACGCCCGCGCCCGCCGGCGCAACCTGCGCCACGCCTTCGAGCTTGCGTCCAGGGCCGATGTGCGCGGCCGCCACCTGGCGCTGGTGGACGACGTACTGACCACCGGTGCCACCTGCGAGGCACTGGCCCGCTTGCTGGTCACCGCCGGAGCGGCGCGGGTGGATGTCTATTGCCTGGCGCGGACCCCGAAGCCCGACAGCATCGAGAGCAGCGTCCCGACTGCTGCCGGGCCGGCAAATGCGTATACTCCTTCGCCATTCAGACCAACCGCCATTTAGGGACTGTCCATGAAAGCGTTCGGCAAAATCCTGGGCCTGGTACTGCTCGGACTCTTGCTGCTTGTCATCGGCCTGGGGTTCGCGCTCACGCACTTCTTCGACCCCAACGACTACAAGGAAGAGATTCGCCAGCTGGCCCGCGACAAGGCCAATCTTGAGCTGGCCATCAACGGGGAAATCGGCTGGAGCCTGTTCCCCTGGCTCGGCCTGGAACTGCACCAGACCAGCCTGGCCAGCGCCGCCACGCCCGAGCAGCCGTTTGCCGACCTGCGCATGCTCGGCCTGTCGGTGCGCGTGCTGCCGTTGCTGCGCCGCGAAGTGCAGATGAGCGACATCCGCATCGACGGCCTGGCGCTGATCCTGCGCCGCGACGAACAAGGACGCGGCAACTGGGAAAACATCGGCAAGCCCGCCGGCGCACCGGCGACCGAACCCGCCGCCGAGCCCCGCGGCAACGAGGCGGACAGCACCGGCGCCCGTTCCGGCATGCCCATCAAGCTGGACATCGACAGCCTCACCGTCAATGACGCCCGCATCACCTACCAGGATGCCCAGTCCGGCCAGCAGTTCAGCGCCGAGAGCATCCAGCTGGAAACCGGCGCCATCCGCGAAGGCAGCGCCATTCCGGTGAAGCTCACCGCCTTCTTCGGCAGCAACCAGCCGCTGATGCGCGCGCGCAGCGAGATCCTCGGCGAGCTGCGCTTCGACCTGGGCCAGAAGCGCTACCAGTTCGAGAAATTCCGCCTCAGCGGTGAAGCCTCCGGCGAGCCCCTGGCCGGCAAGACCCTGAACTTCAGCGCCCAGGGCGAGCTGCTCGCCGACCTGGATGCGCAGATCGCCGAATGGACCGGACTGAAATTCTCCGCCAACCAGCTGCGCGGCCTGGGCGACATCAAGGTGCGCGAGCTGGACCGCGAACCGCGCATCAGCGGCGGCCTGTCGGTGGCCAGCTTCAACCTGCGCGACTTCCTCGCCGGCCTGGGCCGCGAGCTGCCGACCACGGCCGACGCCAACGCGCTGTCCCGTGTGGAGATGGCCACCCGCCTGAATGGCTCGCCGACCAGCTTCGCGCTGGAAGAGCTCACGCTGAAGGTGGACGACACCATCCTCACCGGCCGAATCGCCGTGGAGGACTTCGCCCGTCAGGCCCTGCGCCTGCAGCTCAAGGGCGACCGCCTGGATATCAGCCGCTACCTGCCGCCCAAGGCCACCGACAGCGCCAGCGCCGCGCGCCAGAGCGAAGTACAGGAAACCGCCCAGGCCGCCTCGGCCGGCGACTCGCCGCTGCCGGCCGCCCCGACCCGGCATGCCTGGAGCGACGCCCCGGTGCTGCCGATGGACGCCCTGCGCCTGCTGGATGTGCAGGCCACGGTCGGCTTCGACGAGCTGCTGTTCGATGACCACCCCTTCACCAACCTGGACCTGAACGCCCAGAGCCGCGAGGGCCTGCTCGCCCTGCAGACCCTGCGCGGCAACGTCTACGACGCGCGCTTCGAGGCCAACGGCAAGGTCGACGTGCGGCAGGCGCTGCCGCAGCTGAGCATCGAAGCGCAGCTCGGCAAGCTGCCGATCGAGAAATTCGTCAAGCTGGAAAAGCAGGAATCCCCGGTGCAGGGCCTGCTCGACCTGACGGCTACGCTGACCACCCGAGGCAACAGCCAGAAGACCTGGGTGGACAACCTGAACGGCAAGGCCAACTTCCTGCTCAGCGACGGCCTGCTGGTCGGCGCCGATCTGGAGCATTACCTGTGCCGCGCGGTGGCCACCCTCAACCGCAAGTCGCTGACCCGCACCTCCACCAAGGACACGCCCTTCGAGGCACTGCGCGGCAGCCTGCAGATCACCAACGGCGTGGCGCGCAACCCGGACTTCAAGGCCAGCGTTCCCGGCCTGACGGTCAACGGCAACGGCACCCTGGACCTGCGCGTGCTCGGCCTGGACTACCTGATCGGCATCATCATCGAAGGCGACAAGCGCGCCATGCCCGACCCGGCCTGCCAGGTCAACGAGCGCTACGTTGGCCTGGAATGGCCGCTGCGCTGCCGTGGCCCGTTGGAGCTGGGCGCCAAGACCTGCCGCATCGACCAGGACGGCCTGGGCAAGATCACCGCCAAGCTGGCCGGCGAGAAGCTTACCGAGAAGCTCGACGAGAAGCTTGGCGACAAGGTCAGCCCCGAACTCAAGGACGCCCTCAAGGGCCTGTTCAAGCGATGACCGACGCGCAGTTCGGTCCAGCCGTGCTGGCGTGGTATGACCAGCACGGCCGCAAGGACCTGCCCTGGCAACAGGGCATCACCCCGTACCGGGTGTGGGTCTCGGAGATCATGCTGCAGCAGACCCAGGTCGCCACCGTGCTCGGCTACTTCGACCGCTTCATGTCGGCCCTGCCGACCGTGCAGACCCTGGCGGCCGCGCCCGAGGACGAGGTACTGCACCTGTGGACCGGGCTCGGCTACTACAGCCGCGCGCGCAACCTGCACAAGGCGGCGCAGATCGTCGTGGCGCGGCATGGCGGCGAGTTTCCCCGCGACGAGCAGCTCTGCGAGCTGCCCGGCATCGGCCGCTCCACCGCCGGCGCCATCGCCAGCCTGAGCATGGGCCTGCGTGCACCGATCCTCGACGGCAACGTCAAGCGCGTGCTGGCCCGCTACCTGGCGCAGGACGGCTACCCCGGCGACCCTCAGGTGGCCCGCCAGCTGTGGGCCGCCGCCGAACGCCTGATGCCGCACGAGCGCTGCAACCATTACACCCAGGCGATGATGGACCTGGGCGCCACCCTGTGCACGCGCAGCAAGCCCAGCTGCCTGATCTGCCCGTTGCGCAACGGCTGTCGCGCACACCTGCTGGGCCGCGAAACCGCCTACCCCGAACCCAAGCCACGCAAGGCGCTGCCGCAAAAGCGCACGCTGATGCCGCTGCTCACCGACACACAGGGCAACGTGCTGCTCTACCGACGCCCGTCCACCGGGCTGTGGGGCGGTCTGTGGAGCCTGCCGGAAATGGACGCGCTGCCCGACCTGCACGCGCTGGCCGAACGCCACGGCCTGCAGCTGGGCGAACCCCGCGCGCTGCCGGCCTTCACCCACACCTTCAGCCACTTCCAGCTGAGCATCGAGCCCTGGCTGGTGCCGGCCAGCCCCAGGGTGAGCGTCGTGGCCGAGGGCGACTGGCTCTGGTATAACCTGACCGCCCCGCCGCGCCTGGGCCTGGCCGCCCCGGTGAAGAAGCTGCTCAGGCGCGTCGCTGAAGATTCGATTGGAGAACTGCCATGACCCGTACCGTGCACTGCCGCAAGTACAACGAGGACCTGCCCGGCCTGGATCGCCCGCCGTATCCCGGCGCCAAGGGCGAGGACATCTTCAACAACGTGTCCAGGAAAGCCTGGGAAGAATGGCAGAAACACCAGACCATGCTGATCAACGAGCGCCGGCTGAACATGATGAACGCCGATGACCGCAAGTTCATCCAGGCCGAGATGGACAAATTCCTCGCCGGCGAGGATTACGCCCAGGCCGAAGGTTACGTGCCGCCGAGCCCGTAAGCCGGCAAGTGCTTAAAAAAACTGATTTTTCCGTCGCGTGCGGTTGACTCCCCGGCGGTAAAACCGGTTTAATGCCGCCCGTTGTTGCCCAGGTAGCTCAGTTGGTAGAGCAGGGGATTGAAAATCCCCGTGTCGGCGGT
>NZ_JBOY01000156.1:0-1018 GCF_000647775.1 Pseudomonas sp. RL
CAGCAGCCGCGCTGTGCGCGAGTATCTTGAAGCCCTTGATGAAGAGGCGCTGGCTGAAGCTCTTCCCAAGAAAATCTCGCTCACCGATCCGCTGTCCCGTTGGACTGCTGCGCCAGGCGGCCCGGCCTTCTTTGCCTACTCCACGAATTACCTGATCGATACCGAGCATGGCGTGATCATGGATGTGGAAGCGACTCCGGCGCATCGTACTGCCGAGGTCGATTCGACCAGGACGATGGTTGATCGCGTTGAAGCGCAGTTTAACCTCACGCCAGAGCGCCTCATTGGTGATACCGCCTATGGCACTGCCCCGATGCTGGCCTGGATGGTCGAAGAAAAGAACATCGACCCGCATGTCCCAGTCTGGGACAAGACCGAGCGCAAAGACGACAGCTTCTCCAGTAACGACTTCCACTGGAATCCGGAGGCCAATGAATACCACTGCCCAACCGGCAAACCGCTACGCAGTGAATGGCGCGCCTTCACCCAGAAAAGATCGCGGGTGACCAAGGCCAACACCATCATCTACCGCTCCAGTCAAACCGACTGCGCCACATGTCCGCTGAAAGCGAAGTGCTGCCCTAACACACCGAATCGGAAGATCGTCCGCAGCATCCATGAAGCTGCCCGCGACGTGGCCCGACGCATCGCCAAGACACCGGAATACCTTGTCTCTCGTTGCGAACGGAAGAAGGTGGAGATGCTTTTCGCCCACCTCAAACGGATCATGAAACTCGACCGTTTACGATTGCGTGGCCTGACAGGTGCCGCTGACGAATTCACCTTGGCTGCGACGGTGCAGAACCTGCGCCGCATGGCCAAGCTTTTGCCTCAAGGGCCACCACTCACGGGATAGGTGCGCCTGCGGCGAGCAGAAACCCTCGAATTAACCCTCAGACCTGGGCAAGGAAGCTCAGTGAAACGCCGAAAGGCAACTTGAAGTGGCTTCCAGTCACTTCGATAGCAGGCACCGCTGACCAGCTGGCTGCCGCAGAACTTAGTTTTTCAACAGAATCGG
>NZ_JBOY01000157.1:0-4478 GCF_000647775.1 Pseudomonas sp. RL
GCCGTGGCCGAGAAAAAACTTAACCCACTGTCCGGGATGGGTTGACCACTACAGAGCCACCATAGATGGGCGCCTTGGCGAATCCGCTCATCTACCTCAGCTTCAAAAGGACCAGCCTCAGCACGGATTGGCGCTGGTGGGCTGAGCCTCGCTGATTTAAGCCAAATCCCAAAAGGGGACGAGGCAAGGGAATGGCGGCAAGGGGAAAGGCCCTATCCGAAAAAGGCAAAAGGTCGCGCTGGCTGCGTCCAGTGCTGTTCGCGCTGTTTCGGCAGAAGCCAATCAAGACGGCGGCTATCCAGCAAGAGGTAGGAACAGGTCCGGCGCTTCCGGAGCAACTGCTCCTGCCTGAGTCTGCCAGCAGACTCCTGGCGACACCCCGGCGACAACACTTGCTGGAGCATATCTGGCAGCGGACGTCGCTTTCGCACCAGCAGTTCGCCGCGCTTTACCAGGGGCCGCTCGAGCGCTACGCCGAGCTGGTACAGCAGTTGCCGGCCTCGGAGACGCACCACCATGCCTACCCGGGCGGCATGCTGGATCACGGACTCGAGATCGTCGCGTATGCGCTGAAGCTGCGGCAATCCCATCTGCTGCCCACCGGCGTGACCCCGGAGGCGCAGGTCGCCCAGGCCGAGGCCTGGAGCGCCGCAGTCGCCTATGCCGCGCTGCTGCACGACATCGGCAAGATCGCCGTCGATCTGCACGTGGAATACGAAGACGGCCAGATCTGGCATCCGTGGCATGGCCCGTTGCGGCGTCCCTACCGTTTCCGCTATCGCGCATCCCGCGAGTATCGCCTGCACGGCGCCGCCACCGGGCTGCTCTACACCCGGGTGCTCGATCGCCACATCCTCGATTGGCTCAGCGGCTTTCCGGAGCTGTGGGCGGCATTGCTCTATGTGCTGGCCGGTCAGTACGAGCACGCCGGTGTTCTGGGCGAACTGGTCAGCCAGGCGGACCAGGCCTCGGTCGCCCAGGCCCTCGGCGGTGACCCGGCCAAGGCAATGGCTGCGCCCCGGCACGCCCTGCAGCGCAAGCTGCTCGAGGGACTGCGCTACCTGCTGCGGGAAACCCTGAAGATCAACCAGCCCCAGGCATCGGATGGCTGGCTGACCCAGGACGGCCTGTGGCTGGTCAGCAAAACGGTATCCGACAAGCTGCGGGCGCACCTGTTGTCGCAGGGCGTTGATGGCATTCCCAGCAGCAACACGTCGGTCTTCGATGTGCTGCAGGAGCATGGCATCGCGCAACCCACGCCCGAGGGCAAAGCCATCTGGAAGGCCACTGTGGCCAGCCCGGGTGGCTGGACCAACAGCTTCACCTTCCTGCGACTGTCGCCCGCGTTGATCTGGGAGGCCGCTGAGCGGCCGGAGCCTTTCGCTGGCGCCCTCGTGGTGGACGAGCCGAAGGCGCGGCCGGATCAGGATTCGACGCCGGCATCCGACGGTCCCGCACCGCAGCCACCCGACGCTGAGTTCGTGCCAGAGCCGGCCGATGCGGTGGGCGACCTGTTGGCGATGCTTGGGATAGAGGAGGCTGGGCCGGAGCCGACGTCCGCGGTTGGCTCACCGGTCGATGCAACTCCATCCGGAGAGCACTTCATCGCCTGGCTGCGGCAATCGATCCAGTCGCGCCGCCTGATCATCAATGACGCCAGAGCGCTGGTGCACACAGTGGCTGATACGGCCTATCTGGTGACTCCCGGGGTGTTCCAGCGCTATGCCCAGGAACACCCGCAAACCGCCTATCTGGCGAAGTGCGAGGGTCTGCCGGACTGGGAGTGGGCGCAACGACGCTTCGAGAAGTTGCGCCTGCACCGTAAACAGCCCGACGGGCTGAATATCTGGCATTGCGCGGTGAGCGGCTCGCGTAGAACGCGGACGCTGCATGGCTACCTGCTGGCGGACGCCGGGGTGCTGTTCGATGAGCTGCCGCCGAACAACCCGTATCTGCGTCTTGTGGAGTAGGGCAAGGCACCGATGCTGTGCCGCCAAAAGTGCCGAGCGACAGAGTCGCTATCACTGCACGATTGCTGCCTTTGCCAATGATCCCCGCAGGCGCAGCGATTCCTTTCGTGCCTCCACAAGAAGCTGGTCCCAGTCATCGGGCGGGTGTCCACTCTCCAGCATTCTGCGGAATACCCGGTAGGCGTCGTCGCTACTTTGGTAGGCGCGTTTGGTGTCCTCGTCATTCACCCAGGCGTAAACAATCACCTTGCTCGGCGCGTGGTAGCGAAAGAACAGCCGGTACTGCTGAAAGAACTTGGCCCGAAACCAGTGCTTGTGATCCTCACCAAGGGTCGCACCCTGACGGTATTCCGCTCGAGCCGGATCTTGGGGGATAACGTCAAACGCCAGTTTGAGAATCGCCGCCAGTCGTTTACTGGCGTTCTTCTTCACATACCCGACAGGGTCCTTTTGCTTTAGGGCCTCGACCTGCTGCGCCAGGGCTTCAATCTGTGCAAGGAAGAGGGGATGGGCAAAGACTGTCCAGCCATGGATGACCAGGGGCTCGGGCTTTCCTGTGCTCATTCATCGTCCGCCGACAGGGCGGCATCAAGATCGACATCGACCCCGCCGACCAATGATTGCAGCCGCTGGACGAGACCGGCATCAACAGATTGCAGCCGCTCGGGATGGCGGGTGAGGTCGGCAGCCAGAAAGCCGAGGAATTGACCGAGCACCGGATCGTCGTCAGGGATATCGGCACGCGTAAGCACCACCTCTCCGCCGGGGCGAATGGTGTAGTGAATCTTGTCGCGCTTGCCCAGCTTCAGGGCGCGACGGACGGTTTCCGGCACCGTGGTTTGGTAGCGATCGGTGAGGGTGGATTCGGCTTCGAGGGACGCGGCCATGGCAGATCTCCTGCGGATCAGGGCTGTTTGAGTGTACGGTAATGCAAGCGCATTACCGTGGCAAGCGCAGGTACGCTTCGATTTCCTGCCGTACGAAATACACGCGACTTCGGGGATTGCTGCCATTGGTGATCGGCTTCGGGAAGTTTGGATCCCGCCGGCGCAGTTCAAAACATCCGCTGCGACCGATCTTCAGGGCCTTGGCGACCTCGGCCAACGTCAGGAGCTCAGAGGCGGGTTCGCCAGCGCGAGGCTGAATCAGTATCTGGCTAGTACTGTCAGCGTCTGCATCACAATCGGTGGGGGGCTCGGTGTCCGAAGTTGGGCCGGGCGTATCCATGGTGAGTTCCTGAAGCCGCTTACCCAGAACCTCCCTAAACGCTCACCTTGCCGACAACCAGGATGGGATCACTGTGTTGTTCGGCAAGGATGTTCAGGCCCTACTACTGCGAATGGGGAAGGTTTATCAGGGCTTGGCGGACTTGGCGGACTTGGCGAGCTGAGACCATCGGGCTGATGGTTCAGCGGATCTGGACCTATCAGCTCAACTTCGGAACTTTCATTCCACACCTAGCAATGGAGCGCTCGGCGCGCGAGATCCTCGTGGAGAAAATCGCGTCGTGGATCCGCCACGAGGTCCGGATTGCCGTTGGCGTTCGGATAGAGCGAGATCACTGCGGCACGGAACGCATCGATGAACGCCTGCTTGTGCTCGATTGCGATGTAGACGAGGTCCGGTGAAACGCAGATCTGCCCGCTGTTGGTCATCTTGGCGATCGCCAGGCGCCGCGCCGCATCGGCGATGTCGGCGCTGCGTCCGGACGCTTGAAGGATGCCTACGCATGTAATACGAGCTACGAAAACGCTGCTTTTACATGCTCAATCGGCGTCATTGAAAGAGCAGCTAGATCTGGAACACTCGATGTTCTTGGACTGCGCGATGCGGCCGATTTTTTCGGCCTCGATCGATCAGTTCTTTGAGAAGCGTCGGTAGTCCTTCTCTATATCCAAATTTCGTGTTCCTCCTTTGCAGACCATGCCGGTGCGGCGGCCGGCATACAGGCACCGTTAATGAAAATCCCGACTCCGCACATCCAACCCCGTTAGTAGCGGGGTGAGATCCGTCAGTCGGCCGGCGATGACGTGGCGGATGCCATTCGCCGCTTCCAGATGGCCGTCGATGCGCAGCATCTGCGACTGCACCAGGACCCGGCGCTGGCGTTCGGCCAGGTCGTGCCAGACGATCACATTGATCAGTCCGAACTCGTCCTCCAGGGTCACGAAGATCACGCCGCTGGCGGTTTGCGGGCGCTGGCGGCCGATGACCAGGCCGGCGACGCTGAGCGGGCGGCCGGGTTCGGAGTCGCGCAGTTCGCGCGAGCTGCGACAGCGCATGCTCTCGAGCTGGCGGCGCAGCAGCGCCAGCGGATGCGGACCGAGGGTGGTGCCCAGGGTCGCGTAGTCGGTGAACAGTTCCTCGCTGACCGTGGGCGGCGGCAGGCTCACCGGGGGTTCATCGCGGGCCGTCAGGCCGGCGAACAGCGGCAACTGGGGTTCGACGCCGGCCACCGCCCAGCGCGCCCGGTGGCGATGGCCGGCGAGGCCGCGCAAGGCACCGGCA
>NZ_JBOY01000158.1:0-5682 GCF_000647775.1 Pseudomonas sp. RL
TTAATGGCGAGGATTTTCGCCTAAATCGGTGTCCGGGATCAGTAGGCCACTACAAGGGGAACGCAATCGCCTTGACCTTCCCCTCCCACCAGGACGCAGTGGAGAGGGGAACGCAATCGGACACCTCCCTCTCCCTTTGCGGGAGAGGGCTGGGGAGAGGGGGGTGAGAATAAAAAAGGGCGACCGAAGTCGCCCAAGCAAGTGTGAAACGGGGGTGGCCGATCAGCGCAGGGCGCGCAGGGCCTCGATACGGTCTTCCAGCGGCGGGTGGGTCATGAACAGGCCGGCCAGGCCGTGCTTGAGGCCGCCGTTGATGCCGAAAGCGGTGAGGCTGTCGGGCATCTGCACCGGTACCTCGCTCTCCGCGCGCAGGCGCTGCAGGGCGGCGATCATCGCACCGGTGCCGGCCAGGCGGGCGCCGGCCTCGTCGGCCTTGAATTCGCGTTTGCGCGAGAACCACATGACGATGATGCTGGCCAGAATGCCGAGGACCAGTTCGGCGAAGATAGTGGCGATGAAGTAACCGATGCCGTGGCCGTCCTCGTTCTTGAAGATGGCCTTGTCCACGAAGTTGCCGAAGATGCGCGCGAAGAACATCACGAAGGTGTTCACCACGCCCTGAATCAGCGCCAGTGTGACCATGTCGCCATTGGCCACGTGGCCGATCTCGTGAGCCAGCACGGCGCGCACTTCATCGGGGGAGAAGCGCTCCAGCAGGCCCTGGCTGACCGCGACCAGCGCGTCGTTCTTGTTCCAGCCGGTGGCAAAGGCGTTGGATTCGTAGGCCGGGAAGATACCCACTTCCGGCATCTTGATGCCAGCTTCGCGCGACAGCTGCTCGACGGTCTGCAGCAGCCATTGTTCGTGGCGCGTCTGCGGCTGGGTGATGATCTGGGTGCCGGTGCTCATCTTGGCCATCCACTTGGAGATGAACAGCGAGACCAGCGAGCCGGCGAAGCCGAACACGGCGCAGAAAACCAGCAGGCTGCCGTAGTTCTGGCCGGTGAAGCGATCGACCCCGAGCAGTTTCAGGGTGATGCTGGCGATGATCAGCACCGCCAGGTTGGTGGCCAGGAACAGGAAAATACGCATCATGGTGTGGGCGAACTCCACTGAGGAATAACGGAACGCTGGTTATATAAGGTTCGGGCGAGGCCTATTCAACCGAGGGACTATTGCAAACTGTGTCCCCTGGCTGCGCCTCGCCCGTCTTGCGGAGACGGCACACGACCCTGCGCGGCAGGGTCACTGGCGGTAGGTCTTCATGAAATTGCCGATGCGGCGGATGGCCATGTCCAGATCGTCCACGCGCGGCAGGGTGACCACGCGGAAGTGGTCCGGCCACGGCCAGTTGAAGGCGGTGCCCTGCACGATGAGGATCTTCTCGGAGAGCAGCAGGTCCAGGGCGAACTTCTCGTCGTTGTGGATCGGGCAGACCTTCGGGTCGATGCGCGGGAAGGCGTACAGCGCGCCCATCGGTTTCACGCAGCTGATGCCGGGGATGTCATTGAGCAGTTCGTAGGCGCGGTTGCGCTGCTCGAACAGACGGCCGCGCGGCAGCACCAGGTCGTTGATGCTCTGATAACCGCCCAGGGCGGTCTGGATGGCGTGCTGGGCTGGCACGTTGGCGCACAGGCGCATGTTGGCCAGCATGTCCAGGCCTTCGATGTAGCCCTTGGCCAGGTGCTTGGGACCGGAAATCGCGATCCAGCCGGAGCGGAAGCCCGCCACCCGGTAGGACTTGGACAGGCCGTTGAAGGTCAGGCACAGCACGTCCGGCGCCAGCGAGGCGGTGGCGATGTGCTCGGCGTCGTCGTAGAGGATCTTGTCGTAGATCTCGTCGGAGAACAGGATCAGGTTGTGCTGGCGGGCCAGCTCGACGATGGCCTCCAGGCATTCCTTGGAATACACCGCGCCGGTGGGGTTGTTCGGGTTGATGAGCACCAGCGCCTTGGTATTCGGGGTGATCTTGGCCTTCATGTCGGCCAGGTCGGGGAACCAGCCAGCCTGCTCGTCGCACAGGTAGTGCACCGGCTTGCCGCCGGCCAGGCTCACGGCGGCAGTCCACAGCGGGTAGTCGGGCGCCGGCAGCAGCACCTCGTCACCGTTGTTCAGCAGCGCCTGCATGGACATCATGATCAGCTCGGAGACGCCGTTGCCGAGGTAGACATCCTCGATGCCCACACCCTCGACGTTCTTCTGCTGGTAGTACTGCATGACTGCCTTGCGGGCGCTGAACAGACCTTTAGAGTCGCTGTAGCCCTGGGCGGTCGGCAGGTTGCGGATCACGTCCTGGAGGATTTCCTCCGGGGCCTCGAAGCCGAACGGCGCCGGGTTGCCGATATTCAGCTTGAGAACGCGGTGACCTTCGTCCTCCAGGCGTTTGGCGTGCTTGAGCACCGGCCCGCGAATGTCATAGCAAACGTTGGCGAGCTTGTTCGACTTACTGATCTGCATGATGCTGAGTGTTCCCGAAGTGAACGTCGCGAGGCTGCACGGCCACGTGCAGTCGAGGGCGGCGAGGAGCGCCTTGGCAGCATCCGCGTGCGCTGCCAGACTGGCGGTTGAAAGCCACGCATGATACGTCTGGCCTGCAAGCGGGGAAAGGTGCAGGCGGGCATTTTCCGAAGTCAGGAGCCGCGATGGACAAGATCGACAAACCCCTCGACGCCTGGCGCGACGAGCTTACGCCCGAACAGTTCCATATCTGCCGCCTGGGCGGCACCGAGCGCGCGTTCAGCGGCGAGTACTACGCCACCCGTACACCCGGTATCTACCAGTGCGCCTGCTGCCAGGCCCCGCTGTTCGACTCCGACACCAAGTACGATTCCGGCAGCGGCTGGCCGAGCTATTTCCAGCCGGTAAGTAACGAGGCGGTCAGGGAACTGGAGGATTCCAGCCATGGCATGCAGCGCATCGAAGTCCGCTGTGCGCGCTGCGATGCCCATCTCGGCCATGTATTCCCGGACGGCCCGCGGCCAACCGGATTGCGTTACTGCATCAACTCGGCATCGCTCACGCTGGTGCCGAAGACGGACCCCGCCTGATCAAGGAGCGTTACCCCGATGACCGATCTGCTGCAGATCCCGCTGACCGATATCAATGGACAGGAAACCCGGCTGGCCGATTACGGCGCCCGGGCGCTGCTGGTGGTCAATACCGCCAGCCGCTGCGGCTTCACCCCGCAGTACGAAGGCTTGGAACAGCTCTGGCAGCAGTACAAGGATCGTGGACTGGCGGTGCTGGGCTTTCCCTGCAACCAGTTCGGCGCCCAGGAGCCGGGCAGCGAAGAGGAGATCGCCAGCTTCTGCTCGATGAACTTTGGCGTCAGCTTCCCCCTGTTTCGCAAGCTGGACGTGAACGGCCCGGGCACCCATCCGCTGTTTGCCGAGCTCAAGCGCCGCGCGCCCGGCCTGCTGGGCAGCCAGCGCATCAAGTGGAACTTCACCAAGTTCCTGATCAGCGGAGACGGCTCGCGCGTCGAGCGCTTCGCGCCCACCACCAAGCCCGAAGCCCTGCAAGAGGCGGTGGAGAACCTGCTGCGTTAAGGAGTACCCCCCTTGGATTCCCGACTGATCGCGCTGCTGGAGCGGGCCGACCGCCTGGCGCAGCGACTCGAACCCCTGTTGCCGATCGAACCGCCGGTGATCGACTGGACCGCCACCCTGGCCGCGCGCTGGCAGCGCCAGGGGCGCAGTGGATTCTTGCAGCCGCTGCGGGTGAGCCATGACCTGCGTCTGGACGATCTGCTGGGCGTGGATCTGCAGCGCGAGCAGCTGGCACGCAACACCCGCCAGTTCGTCGCCGGGCTGCCTGCCAACCACGCCCTGCTGTGGGGTGCGCGGGGCACCGGCAAGAGCTCGTTGGTGCGCGCGTTGCTGGCCGAGCATTGGCCAGCCGGATTGCGCCTGGTGGAGATCGAGCGCGACCACCTGGCTGATCTGCCACGGGTGGTGGAGCTGATCAGCGATCAGCCGCAACGCTTCGTGCTGTTCTGCGACGACCTGTCATTCGAAGCCGGGGAAGGCGAGTACCGCGTACTGAAGAGCGTGCTGGACGGCTCGCTGGAACGGGCGCCGGACAACGTGCTGCTGTACGCCACCTCCAACCGCCGGCACCTGGTGCCGGAGCGGCAGAGCGACAACGACAACTGGGAGCGAGTGGATGGCGAACTGCACCCGAGCGAGGCGGTGGAGGACAAGATCGCGCTGTCCGACCGCTTCGGCCTCTGGCTGTCCTTCTATCCCTTTACCCAGGAGCACTACCTCTCGGTGGTGCGCCACTGGATCGGCAGCCTGGCGGCCCAGGCCGGGTTGAGCTGGGCATGGGACGAAGAGCTGGAGAAGGCCGCGGTGCGCTGGGCGACTGGACGTGGCAACCGCAACGGACGCTGTGCCTACCAGTTCGCACGGCAGTGGGTGGGGCTCCGGCTGTTGCAGTGAGCGCGCCGCGCGTGCGGCGGTGGGGCGCAGCGCTGCGCTGCGCTGCGGCGTTGCGCCCCACAAAGGCGGCAGGTCTCAGTCGTAGACCTGTTTCTTGCGCCATGGATCGTCGATTTCCTCCTGGGTGAGACCGACGGTCAGCTCATCTTCCTCTTCCTCGGTGGGCTCGCGGTCCAGCGCCAGGTCGTTCGCCCGTTCCAGATGCTTGGCCAGCTCGCGAAGCTCGATGCGATAGCGATCCTGATCCGCCTGGCGGCGCAGGAACTGCACCGCGCGCTCGAAGGCCAGGCGCGCCTGGCGGGGCTTGTCCTGCTGCAGCAGTTGCACGCCGACGCTGGTAAAGAAGTCGATGTGCAGCTGCACCATCATGTGGCGGATCTCGTCGACCCAGTGGCGCGCCTCGGCGGTGGTGATGAGGTTTTCGCGCGCCGCGCGGGTGATCACGCCGTGCAGGCCTTCGAGCAGGAAGCGCACTTCCTTGGCCTTGTTTTCGGTGTTGATCGCCTGCGGCAGGTTCTTCACCGGCAGGTTCTCTCCCTTGCCCAGCAACACCACCAGCTCGTCGATGCGCGTGACCAACTCGGTATTCTCGGGTGCCATGGGGCGCAGCCGCTCGCTCAGCTTGAGCTCCAGCTTGCACATCAGCAGCTTCAGCGCGGGTGTCATCATCTGCCCGGGCAGAATCTCGCTGAGGTCGGCACAGCGGCGAACGCGCTCGGTGAGTTCGGCTTTCTGGCGCTGTCGCTCCAGCTTGCGGCGCTCGATCTGCTGGCTCGCATAAACCAGGATGATCGCAACGAACAGTGCGGCGAAGACCAGGGCGGTGATAAGGGCTGGAGACAACGGCTTTCCTCCGATGATGGCATCTGGCCCCGAGTGTAGAGATTTCTCCCCGTGGCTCCTAGGGTCAATTAAGCTTTCGTCGCGCGCTCGGATTCCTGAGGCGCAGCGACGCATCGTGCCGCTTCAGCGGAACGCTGGAAAGCACGCGCTGCGGCAGGGCGACGGAGCGTCATTGGCGCTGAACGTTTTTTGAGCAGAAGTCATTGATTTAAAAAAAGTTTTGTTTGGGTGTTGACGCCTCCCCGAGGCATCCATAAAATGCGCCCCACTTCCAGCGCAGACGGCAACGCCAAGCGGGGAAGCCGGAAAAAAGTTTGTAAAAACTGTTGTAAGTTCCGGGCCGCGTCCCCTTCGTCTAGTGGCCTAGGACACCGCCCTTTCACGGCGGTAACAGGGG
>NZ_JBOY01000159.1:0-8974 GCF_000647775.1 Pseudomonas sp. RL
TGAGGCGGCCGGCGCCGCGGGGGAGCTTGCCGGGGCGGCGGACTCGACGGGCGCCGGCTCGCTGGCCTCTGGAGCTTCCGGCGCCTCGGCGACGATGGCTTCCAGCGGCTCCAGGCTGATGTCGCAGTCTTCCTGGATGAACTCCAGCGCCTGCAGCAGCGCCTCGCGGCTGGCGTCGGTGCGCAGCAGCAGGTCGACCTTGAAGTAACAGGTCTCCGGGTCGATGTCCTCGAGGCTGGGAATCAGCTCGCGGTCCAGGGCCAGCTCCAGCAGCTCGCCCATGCCGATCAGGTACTGGATGAACGGCAGCGGATCGAGGCCATGGTGGAACAGCTCGGGGTGGCAGTGAATGCCGATCAGCCAGTCCTGCGCGTTGCCGCGCACCGGCACGCCGGCCAGCGGCTTGAGCACCTGCACCTCGCCCAGGTAGCCGGCCAGCGCTGCGCTCAACTCGGCACGCAGCGCCGGGTCGGGATCTTCGTCATCCAGGCCGAGCGCCACCTTGTCGAACAACCGGCTCAGGTAGTCGCCGCAGCGCAGCAGCAGGCTGATCAGCGCGCCGTCCATCGGCTGCTCGCCGCTGCGCACGCGCACCAGCAGGTTCTCCAGCAGGTGGGTGAAACTCACCACCAGCTGCAGGTTGAACATGCCCGACGACCCCTTGAGGGTGTGGGCGGCACGGAAGATCGCATTGATCCGCTCGCCGTCCAGGCCATGGGCCTCGACTTCGAGCAGGGTGTGTTCGTAGGTGGCCAGCAGCTCGCGGGCTTCCTCGAGCAGTACGCTGCGCACCGCTTGCATATCCATCTCGTCCTCCGACTACTCGATGAAATCTTCGAGTCGCAGCAGATCCACCACCTGGCACACCGCCGGGCTCGGCTCGACCAGGCGCAGGCGCGGCCAGCAGCGCTTGATGGCCAGCAGCAGCTGCAGGCCAGCGGTGTCCAGCTCGGTGATGCCGCGCAGGCCCAGGCACTCGGGGCGTTCCGCCATGATCTGCTGCAGCAGCAGGCCCTTGAGCTCGGCGGCGCGTTCGATGGTGAAGGCGCCACCCAGTTGCAGCACGGCGTTGGGATCGCTGGGCGTCATGGGTTCAGATCACCAGCTTGGAAACGGCGTCCAGCAGCATCGCCGGCTGGAACGGCTTGACCATCCAGGCGCGCACGCCGGCGGCCTTGCCCTGCTGCTTCTTGTCTTCGCTGCCTTCGGTGGTGAGCATGATCACCGGGGTGAAGCGGTAGCCGGCCACCTGCTTGGCGGCCTGAACGAAGGCGATGCCGTCCATGTTGGGCATGTTCACGTCGGAGACGATCAGGTTGATCTTGCGGCCGTCCAGCTTGCCCAGCGCGTCCTTGCCATCGGTGGCCTCGATGACGCTGTAACCGGCGCCCTTGAGGGTCAGGCCGATCATCTGGCGCATGCTGGCGGAGTCGTCCACGACCAGGATTGTCTTGCTCATCGAATGCTCCTTTGAATCAGAAGAAGGTGACGGAGGAGGAAGCGGCGGCCGCACTGTTGCGCCGACCGTCGTGCAGCGCCTGCTGCTCCAGCGTGGTGTAGGTGCCGGCCAGGCGCTTGAGCCACTGCTCGACGCCGAGCCTGGCCAGATCGCACTCGGCCAGGTCGCGGGCGCAGGCCTGCAGGCGCTCCATGTCGGCGGTGACGTGGCTGATGATCTGGTCGACGCGGTCCTGGAACTGCAGGTTGACGATCAGCTGGGCCAGGTCGTGCTCGATCAGCCCGCGCTCGTCGCGCAGTTGCTGCAGCGAGTCCTGCAGCGCGCGGCTGGTGTCGGCGAACTGGGCGACGATCTGCTCGGCCAGTTGGCTGGAGTCGCTGACCAGCGCCTGCTCGCGCTCGGCGAAGGATTGCGACAGGGTCTCGGCCTTGTGGATGGCGTCGGTCACGGTCTTCACCGTCTCGCGAATCTGCTTGCCGGCCTCGCCGGACTGGTTGGAGAGCTTGCGCACCTCGTCGGCGACCACCGAGAAACCGCGCCCGGCATCGCCGGCGCGGGCCGCTTCGATGGCGGCGTTCAGGGCCAGCAGGTTGGTCTGGTCGGCGATCTCGCCGACCTGTTCGGCCATGCGCCGCAATTGGTTGGTGTGGCCGGCGATGCCGAGGATTTCGCTGACCAGGCTGGCGCGGTACTGCTGGGTCTGGCGCAGGGCCTCGACCAGGCTCTGCAGGCCCTGCTCGGCCTGGTCGATGGCGGCAATGGCGCGATTGCCCAGCTCGCCACCGGCCATCTGGTCGCCGGCCAGCAGGCGCTGGTTGAGACCGCTGAAGCCGCTGCCCAGGTTGCCGATGGCATCGCCCATCTGCTGACGGGCCAGCCCCAGGTGGCGGTTCCACATCGGCACCACGCTGCCGGTCAGCGCCTGCAAGCGCTGCAGGCGCTCGGTCTGCTCCGGGTCCGGGAGATCAGCTGCGGGTTGCGACTCCTCCCGCACGCCCGCCGGGGAACGGCCGACCCAGAGCAGCAGCCCCGCCAGGGCGGCCGCCCACAACAGACCCTGCCACCAGACCGACGCCAGCCAGGTGCAGATCAACAGGTTGAGAACGGCCAGGGCCGCGAGAGCAACAACAGAAGAATTCCGGGGAGGCATGCGCAGTCGATTCCTGCATCGCAGATCACACAATCAACTGGCATTGTGACATCACGCACATTTCGGGCGCGTGAGTAGAACCACCTATGTCGGGTGAATTCTTTGTGACAGACGGGACATGGTCAGGCCAGCAGAGCCGGCTGGCACACCGTGGGGCGGGTGCTTGACCGCCCCACGGGTTCAACTAGCCCCGCCCGAGCACCTCGCCGGCAAACTCTTCCTGATAGCGGACCATCAAGGCCCGGTTGTCGTGCTGCCAGGGATGGAAATCGCGCCGGTAGAAGTCCAGGTAATCGCGCACCAGCGGCCGGAAGATGCCGCGCCGTCCCCACAGCCAGCCCAGACCATCGCGCCAGACACCCCAGTTCCAGAGCAGGCCGTCGCGGCGCAGGAAATGGATCAGCCCGCGCGTGGTGTCCCAGGTAAAGAAGATCGTGCTCTGCAGCATCGCCCGGCGGCGCAGCCAGGGACTGCCGCAGACCTGCAGGTAGAGATCGAACGCCACCGCCTTGTGCTCGGTTTCCTCCAGCGCGTGCCAGCGCCACAGGCGCGCCAGGCGCGGGTCGGCGCCTTCCATCCAGTCCGGGTTGGACAGCAAGGCGTTGGCCATGATGGCGGTCAGGTGTTCGACCGCGCAGGTGGCAGCGAGTTGCAGGCGATCCGGCAGGTGGCGCTGAATGAACGCCAGCCGTCGTTTCAGCCGGCGCTCGATGGCGTCGATGTCATAGCCCAGCTCGCGCAGGCGCTGGCTGTACTCCAGGTGTTCGCGGCTATGGTGGCCTTCCTGGCCGATGAAGCCGCGAATCTGTTCCTTCAGTTCGTCATCGGTGACTTGCTCACGGAACAGCCGTACCGAATCGATGAAGAAGCGCTCGCCATCGGGGAACAGCACCGACATGGCGTTGAACAGATGACTCTTGAAGGCATTGCCACCGTGCCAGTGGCGCGGCAGCGGATCCGGCAGGCCGGACGCCAGACGACGGGGGCGGATGTGCAGATCGGTCGGTTGGGACATGGCGGACGCTCACGCAAGACGGTCGAGAGTAGTCAACGCCAATTGGACCCGGCGCGGAGCCGGTCTTTCGCATGGATTGCTCGCGCAGCGTCGGTCTCCGCCGCGTCCCGCCCCGTAGGGTGGAAAACTCGCGCAGCGATTTTCCACCGGCCGACCGTGCGCAACGCCCGGTAGACAAGGCTGCGCCGTTGTCTACCCTACGACCCCGTGGCCTGCCGGCCGCCTGACCACCGGCATGCGCGGCCCACGCCCTCGCGGTAAGCTTCCACCCATGAACTACCTCGCCCATCTGCACCTCGGCGGCCCCGCGCCGGCCCAGTTGCTCGGCAGCCTGTACGGCGATTTCGTCAAGGGACCGCTGGCCGGGCGCTTTGCCGCCGACATCGAGGCGGCGATCCGTCTGCACCGGCGCATCGATGCCTTCACCGACAACCACCCGGCGGTGCTGGCCGCCCGTGCGCGCTTCCCCGCCGAGCGGCGGCGCACCTCGGGCATCCTGCTCGACCTGTTCTTCGATCATTGCCTGGCGCGGGCCTGGGATGACTACGCCGGCGAATCCCTGCCGCAGTTCACCGGGCGCGTGTACCGGGTGCTGGCGGTGACCCCGGAGCTGCCCGGCCACCTGGCGCTGATCGCCCCGCGCATGGCCGCCCAGGACTGGCTGGGCAGCTACCGCCATTTCGACACGTTGCCTCGGGTGGTCGATGCCATGCGCCGCCGCCTGTCGCGCCCGCAGCTGCTGGACGCTGCGGAAGATGAGCTGGCACGCCTTTACGACCCGCTGTGGGAGGACTTCCGCGCGTTCTATCCGCAATTGATGCGTTTCGCCGAAGAGCAGCGGTCGGCGTAGGGCGGCCAGCGCCTTCCTGGCCGCCAGACAGAACCCGCGGCCACCACCATGGTGGGCAAGAACAACGTTGCCCACCCTACAGCCTTATGCCGCCGCAGGATCCGCCAACCCCAGCGCCTGCGCCACGGCTTGCCGGCTCAGCCGCGCCAGCTCGTCCCGGCTCCTGCCGCGACTGTCGATAGGCGGCAGCAGATGGATATGCACCTCAGCCACTTCGGCGCCGAGCAGGCGCAGCAGGTGGCCGGGCAGCTCATCGTCGCCGATGAACGGCGCCAGCGGGTCGATGCGCCCGCCACGCAGATAACGAATGGCCACCGGCTGCAGCGGCACACCGGCCTGCGTGGCACTGCCCAGCAGGCGACCGTGAAAGGTGCGCACCTGCGTGCCGTCCGTGCTGGTGCCTTCCGGGAACAGCGCCAGCGCGCCGGGTCGGCCCAGGCGCTCGGCGAGTTGCTCTGCTACTTTCGCGCCGTCGCCGTTGCCCCGACGAATGAACAGCGTGCCGCCCTGCTCGGCCAGCCAGCCGAGCAGCGGCCAGCCGCGCACTTCCGCCTTGGCCAGGAAGGCCAGTGGCAGCAGTTGGCCGAGCAGCGGGATATCGGTCCAGGACACATGGTTGCCGACCCACAACCGTGGCTCCTGCGGCACCTCGCCGATCAGCGTGACGCGAAACGGCAGGGCTGCCGCCAGCGCGGCGTGGAAACGCCGAGTCAGGCGCAGACGCAGCGTCAGGCGATCGCCGCGCCACAGCGGCTCGACCAGCGCCAGCAGCAGTGAGAACAGCACGCCCAGCAGCAGCACCGCCACCAGGCGCGGCAGGCGCCAGGCCAGCCGCAGCCGCCTCATACCGCGGCCTTGAAGTGCCGGGCGTAGCGCGGGCAGAGGTCTTCGCGGCGCAGCAGGATGAACAGGTCGGCGACCTGGAAGTCCGGGTCCCAGCAGGGCTCGCCACAGATCTTCGCGCCCAGGCGCAGGTAGGCCTTGAGCAGCGGCGGCAGTTCGGCCACCAGGTTGTCGGGCAGCGCCATGTCCAGCGCCGGCAGCGGATTGAGCGGCTCGGCGCGCAGGTGCTCGTGGCACAGGTAGCTGTCGCGCAGGCGCTGCATCACCGCGCGCGCCTGGATGCCGCCGTCGCGCATCGGAATGCTGGCGCAGCCCATCAGGTAGCGGTAGCCGCCCTCGTTGAGGATTTCCGCCAGTTCGCTCCACAGCACGCCGATGGTCGCGCCGTTGCGATAGGCGGCATCCACGCAGGTGCGGCCGATCTCCAGCAACGGCCCCTGGCTCAGCGCCGGACCGCGCAGCTGGAATTCCCCTTCGCTGTAGAAGCGCCCCAGGCCGCGCGCCGCCTGGTGGTCGAGCAGGCGGGTGGTGGCCACCAGCGCACCGCTGTCCAGGTCGCGCACACCGATGTGCAGGCAGTGGGGATCGTAATCGTCGCGATCCAGCCCCTCGTCGGCACCCGGCAGGCGGGCCTCGAAGGCCTGGCTGAACACGCGATAACGCAGGGCCTGGGCTTCGCGCAGCTGGTCGTCACCGCTCAGGCGCACCGCCTGCAGGCGGCTGGGGGAACGCATCATGCTTGTCTCCTTGGCCGGCTTCTCCGCCGGTCGGGCAGTGTGGGCAAGCGCGATGCTAGGGAGGGTCGGTGTCGGGGCGGTGACAGCGGCATGACGGCGGCGTGACAAAGCCCGAAGGGTGCGAGGTTCGCGTCTAAGCTTCGGTCTTGAAGGAAGAGAGCCTTCGAACACCCGCTGTCCGGCACGGTCAATCGAAGCGGATCGCAACGGAGGAATGCTGTGCATATCGCTGACATGACGATGTTCTACGCGCCGGCCAGCGGCGGAGTACGCACCTATCTGGACGCCAAGCACCGCCGCCTGTGCGCCTACCCCGGCGTGCAGCACAGCCTGCTGATTCCGGGCGACAGCTACAGCCAGCACGACGGCATCTACCGCATCCCCACCCCGCCGCTGCCCTTCGCCCGGGGCTACCGCTTTCCCATACGCCGCACGCCGTGGCGTAACCTGCTGCGCGCGCTGCAGCCGGACCTGATCGAGGTCGGCGACCCCTACCTGACCGCCTGGGCGGCGCTGGACGCCGGTCGGCGCCTGGACGTGCCGGTGATCGGCTTCTATCACTCGGACCTGCCGCGTCTGGTGCGCAACCGCATCGGCCCCTGGCTGGACACCAACCTGGACGCCTATATCGCCCGCCTGTATGGCAATTTCGAACGCGTGCTGGCGCCCAGCCAGGTGATGGCCGACAAACTTCGGCGGCTGGGCGTGACGCAGGTTCACGTGCAGCCGCTGGGCGTCGACCTGGACACCTTCCACCCGCGCCACCGTGACGAGGGCCTGCGACGCCAGCTGGGCCTGGACGACGCGACCCGGCTGCTGATCTTCGCCGGGCGCGGCTCGCGGGAAAAACGCCTGCCGGTGTTGCTGGACTGCGCACAACGCCTGGGGCATCCCTTCCACCTGCTGCTGGTCGGCTCCGGCATGCCCACCCGGGTGCCGGCCAATGTCACGGTGATCAACCACTTCTGCCCCGCCACCGAGGTGGCGCGGCTGATGGCCAGCAGCGACGCGCTGCTGCACGCCGGCAACCAGGAAACCTTCGGCCTGGTGGTGCTGGAGGCCATGGCCAGCGGCATCCCGGTGGTAGCGGTGCGCGCCGGGGCGCTGGCCGAGATCGTACCCCCGCACTGCGGGCAGCTGTGCCGGCCCAACGACGGCGCCTCCATGGCCCAGGCCGTGCGGATGCTGTTCGAAGGCGATCCCCGGCAACTGGGCAGCCAGGCCCGCCGGCATGTGGAGCGTCACTATTCCTGGGACACGGTGGTCGCCGGCCTGCTGGGTCATTACCGCGCCGTGCTAGGCGTTACAGAACTGCCGGCGGTGGTGCATGGCTGAGCGGCACCTGCTGATCGTCCTGCATGACGTGGCGCCACCCGGCTGGCCGCAGTACCGGCCGTTCGTGGAGGCGCTCGACCAGCTCGGTCCGCTGCCCCTGAGCTGGCTGGTGGTGCCCAACTTCCACCATCGCCACCCCCTGCAGGCGAGTCCGCTGCGTGACATCCTCGAACAGCGCCTGGCGCGGGGCGACGAGCTGATCCTGCATGGCTTCCATCACTGCGACGACGAACCGCCGCCGCGCGATCCGCGCGACTGGTTCATGCGCCGCGTCTACACCCGCGAGGGCGAGTTCTTCCGTCTCGATGAACAGCGCGCCGGCGAGCGCCTGGCCCGAGGCGTCGAGCTGTTTAAGCGCCTCGGCTGGCCGCTGCAGGGGTTCGTCGCCCCGGCCTGGCTGATGAGCGCCGGCACGCGGCGCGCCCTGGCCCGCAGCGGGCTGCGCTATACCAGCGATCCACGCAGCCTGCTGCTGCTGCCCAACTTCACCGCGCTGCCTGCGCCGACGCTGGTGTGGACCAGTCGCAGTGCCTGGCGGCGCGGCCTGTCCCAGGCCTGGTGCGCAGCCCAGTTGCGGCGCTACCAGCAGGCGCCGGTGTTGCGTCTGGCGCTGCATCCGGAGGATCTGCGCCACCCCAGCGGGCGGGCCTTCTGGCTGGCCACCGTGCGCCGCCTGCTCGACAGCGGCCGCATTCCCCTGACCAAGTCGGCCTGGCTGGAGCACTGCAGGACGCAGCGAGCGGCCGCATGAAGCGCGGTCTCTGGCTGCTGGCCTGCGCGCTGCTGGCCGCCGCGCTGGTGCCCCTGCTGCTGGGCGGCAGCGGGCTGTGGGAGCGGCTGCGCACCTTTCCCCCGGGGCTGCTGTTGGCCATGCTGGGCATGATCCTGCTGGGCTGGAATCTCAACGCGCTGCGCCTGCGCCTGCTGCTGGTCGGTCGGCCGATGGGCCAGGGCCGGGCGCTGGGCGTGGTGATGGCCACGGAGTTCGCCATCTGCGCGACGCCGGCCGGGGCCGGCGGGCCGCTGACCCTGATGGCCCTGCTGATGCGCCACGGCCTGCGGCCGGCCCAGGGCACGGCGATCTTCACCGTCGAACAACTGGGCGATCTGCTGGTGTTCGCCTGCGCGCTGCTGGGCATCTTCTGCTATGCGCTGTTCAACGCGCTGAGCTCGCGCCTGGGCTGGATGCTCGGTGCCAGCCTGCTCCTGCTGATCAGCGGGCTGACACTGGCCTTCCTGCTGGCCTGGAACCACCGCCGCCTCTTGCGCATCTGTGGCCATCTGCTGGCGCGACTGGGCGTGCCCTGGCGGCGGCGCGTGCACTGGGGGCGCAAGGTGCTGGGCTTTCGCAATGCGCTGCAGGACAGCCTGCGACTACCGCGCCGGGTGCTGCTGGGGGTGTTCGTGCTCACCGCGTTGCACTGGCTGCTGCGCTACAGCGTGCTCTACCTGACCCTGCAGGGCCTGGGCAGCACGCTGCCCTGGGCCTGGACAGTGCTGGTCCAGGTGCTGGCGCTGGGCGCCGGCCAGCTGAGCCTGCTGCCCGGCGGCGCCGGCAGCGCCGAACTGGCCTCGGTGGCCACAG
>NZ_JBOY01000160.1:0-3510 GCF_000647775.1 Pseudomonas sp. RL
CCGGCCAGGGCCACGCGGTGACCCTCGCCGAACCGGCCGCGCCGATGCTCGACGGCGCCCGCGAGCGCTTCGCGGCGGCCCAGCTGCCGGCGCAATTCCTCCAGGCCTCCTGGCAGGAGCTGGCGACGCAGGCCCACGAGCCCTACGACCTGGTACTCTGCCACGCCGTGCTGGAATGGCTGGCCGAGCCGGCCGCCATCCTTGCGCCGCTGCGCCAGCTGACCGCCGAAGACGGCTGGCTGAGCCTGGCGTTCTACAACCGCGACGCGCTGATCTACCGCAACCTGCTCAAGGGCCACTTCCGCAAGCTGCGCAAGGAGCAGTTCGCCGGCGAAGGGCAAAGCCTGACCCCGCAGCGCCCCCTCGATCCGCGCGAGCTGGAGGCGCAGCTGGCACCGCACTGGCGCATCGAGACGCGCAGCGGCGTGCGCGTGTTCCACGACTACATGCCCGCCGAGTTCCAGGGCAAGGCCACCCTCGAAGACCTGCTGGAGATGGAGCTGACCTATCGTCGCCATCCGGCCTTCGCCGGGCTGGGTCGCTATCTACACTGGATGTGTCGCCCCGTTGTATGACCGTGCGGGGCCCGGGAGTCGTGTATGCCCCGTTCAGTCCTGCTGGTCCTGTATGCGCTGCTGGTCGCCTGCCAGACAACCAGCAGCACCTCTCCCACCTCATGGCCGGCGCAAGCCGGCGCCGACAGCCCGGATGTCGTCCAGCCCGCCCCCGGGGCGTATTACCCGGCGACCCCGCGTGATTACGCTGCCTACCGCACCTGGCGATGGCAACAGGAGCCGACCGGCAGCGCCCACTACAGCGCCGCACAGGTCCGCGACGCCGTTACCGCCGAGCTGGAACGGCTCGGGCTGCGTGAACGCCACGACGCCAGCGCCGACCTGACGGTCTGGGCCGAGCTGTTCCAGACCAGCCGCCTGCAACAGGTCGTCGAGCCTTACGGCGGCAGCCAGGGTTTTGCACCTCACGTCGGCGCCTTCGGTGGCGGATGGAACGCCATGCCCAGGGTCTACGCCTATCGGCGCAACATACTGGTCTTGAACCTGGAGCTGCGCGACAGTGACGACGGCAAGGCGGTCTGGCGTGGCCATGGCGAGTCCCCCGTCGATGGCGCCGACCGAACCAGGCTATACCAGGCCGCGCGCAGAGCGCTGTCCGGCTTTCCGCCGTAGACTGACCGGCGTCACCGAACCGGAGGTTACCGCCATGCCGTACCGCCTCTTGCTGATTCCGCTGCTTATGGTGCTCGGCGCCTGCCAGAGCACCATGGAGCTGGATTACGACCCCACCCGCGACTTCGCCGCCTACCGCAGCTGGAGCTGGCAGGAGCCCGCGGTGCGCTACCGTCCGGACGATCCGGTGATCAAGAGCGACCTGACCGAGCAGCGCATTCGCGAAGCCGTCGGCCAGCAACTGGAACAACGCGGCCTGCGTCAGGCGACCAGCGGCCAGGCCGACCTGAAGGTGCAGGCCTGGTTCAGCGTCGAGCGTCGCCAGGACAGCTACACCACCTACTACGGCGGCATGTTCATGGGCTACCCGAGCGGCTGGTGGGGCGGCCCGTCCTACGCCCAGACCAACACCTACGACTATCGCGTCGGCATCCTGCAGGTCGACCTGCTGGATGGGCGCGATGGCCGGCTGGTGTGGCGCGGCAGTGACGAGCAGGTGCTGTCGCGCGGTCAGCAAAGCCCGAGCGAGCGCGCCACGCTGATTCGCGAAACGGCGGCGCGGGTGCTCAGCCAGTATCCGCCGCGCGCCCGCTGACGGAGGCGACATGGACAGTCGCGACATACTGATCCTGGTCACCAGCGGACCGAGCACCCCGGCCCGCTGCGCCGCCCCCTTCCACATCGCCACATTGCTGGCCTGCATGGATGCGCGGGTCACGCTGTTCCTCACCGGCGAGGCCACGCAACTGGCCCGTCGTGAAATGGCCAAAACGGTACGCCCGATGGCCGATGGTGAATGCGTGCTGCACTTCATCCGCCAGGCCAAGCAGGCCGGCGCGCGTCTGCTGATGTGTCGCCAGCCGGGCGTGGCGCTGGACGCGGCGCTGCTCATCGAGGAGCTGGACGAGATCTCCAGCGGCGGTGAACTGGCCCGGCTGATCCTCGAAACGGAAAAGGTACTGAGCCTGTGAATATCCAAGGACTGGAGTTCCCCGACGACTTCCAATACGCCCCGGCGCTGGGCTTGTGGCTGCGCGAGGAGGCGGACGGACAACTGACCCTCGGACTGAACGCCTACGGCTGCGCCCTGTACGGCGAAATCTTCGCCTTCACGCCCAAGCGCCTCGGCGCACGCATCGAGGAAGGGCGCAGCTTCGGCGTGCTGGAATTCGCCAAGGCGGCCACCTCCTCGCGCAGCCCGCTGAGCGGAGAACTGAGCGCGATCAACGAGGCCCTGGAACAGCGCCCGGCGCTGATCCATCGCGATTGCTACGGCGTCGGCTGGCTGGTGCGCCTGCGCCCGGAGGACTGGCCCGCGCAGCGCCAGCGCTTCCCCCAGGGCGAAGCGGCGCGCGCGGCGCTGGAGGCGCAGATGCGCCTGGATGGCTTCAACCCGGACAACCCGGCGGTGCAGGCGCTGAAGTGGAAGAAGTAGCGGGACGGCGCATCCGCTCCTACAGGCCGCGATCAGAGATCAATGGCGGAAGGCAGTAGGAGTCGAACCTACCCGGGAGCGGCTGCCGCCCCCAACTGAATTTGAAGTCCAGCCGCGCCACCGGACACGCTTGCCTTCCAGGCTCGGTAACCCTAGTTGCCCACCAGCCCGCTGTCACGCCGCACCCGGCGTTCGTTGCCGAAGCGGCGGGTCAGGCCGACGCGGTCGAAATGCTCCAGCAGCTGGATGCTGCGCTTGCGGCCCAGGCCGATGCGGTCGCGGAAGGCGGCGGCGCGCACGGCGCCCTGCTCGGTTTCGAGCGCCAACAGGATGTGGGCCGCGCGCCGCAGCGTGGCTTCCGGGTAGAACAGATCGCGCACCACCTGCTGCAGCTGCCCCAGCCGCGCCAGCTTGCGCAGCAGCAGGCGCATGTCCGCTTCGGTCGTGCCCGTCTCCCGGGCCAGATCGCGCACCCAGGGCGGGTCGAAGCCGCCGGCTTCCAGCAGCGGCCAGATACGCGCCTTGAGCGCTTCCTCCGTCTCGCCCAGGCGCACCTGGTGGTCGGGCCGATGCAGCCAGGGGCCGCTGCTGGCCACCGCGCCAGCGGCCAGGCTCTCCTCCAGCCGGGCGATGAACAGCGGGCGCTCCAGCTGCGGCAGCGCGTAGCGACGCAGGCGATCGCGGTCCGGGCCCAGCTCGTCCGGCTGCTCTTCATGAAAGCGCTGCAGGGCCGCGACCAGCGTCTCGCCCAGTTGCTTCCAGCGCTCGGCCAGCAGCAACCGCGGGCCCACGCGGGTGGCAATGCGCAGCACTCCTGCGGGCAACGGCCAGCTGTCCGGCAGGCGGTTGAACTGCCGCTCCAACATCGCCGGCTCCAGGCCATTGGGC
>NZ_JBOY01000161.1:0-8215 GCF_000647775.1 Pseudomonas sp. RL
CAACGCATGGCAGGATCAAAACCTGCTGCCTTACCGCTTGGCGACGCCCCTGTATCGAATTCCCGAAATCAGGCATTCACTTCCTGTCCAAGTTTTCCAGCGCGCGGTGCAGCGGAGACCGGTTGCAACCGCGAGCGATGAAGCTCGGCAGAGTGGCTGGAAGTTGGCGCGAGACTTTAGCAGCCTCATCGCAATTTGGGAAGCTCCCAAACACACAAGCTCCAGTGCCGGTCATGCGTGCCTGAACAAAATTGTTCAACCACTTCAAAGCGTTACGAACTTCGCTGTAGCGCTTCTCAACCACCGGCTGACAGTCGTTATGACCGCCCCCCTCAGGAAGGCTGCGAACTCTAATGGCCGGAGTATCACGTGTCAACTCCGGGTCGGAAAAAATTTCTGCTGTACTAACAGACACTTGCGGCGCAACGACCAGGTACCAGGGTTCCTCCGGGGTAACCGGGGTGAGCTTTTCACCTACCCCTTCGGCGAACGCCGCGCGACCGCGCACGAAGACCGGTACATCCGCGCCCAGGGTGAGGCCCAGCTCGGCCAGGCGGTCCTCGCTCCAGTCCAGCCCCCAGAGGTGATTGAGGCCCACCAGCGTGGTGGCGGCATCCGAACTGCCGCCGCCGATGCCGCCGCCCATGGGCAGGCGCTTGTCCAGCCAGATATCGGCGCCCAGACGCGTGCCGGACTGCTCCTGCAGACGCCGTGCGGCGCGGACGATCAGGTTGCTGTCGTGGGGTACGCCGGGAATGTCGGTATGCAGGCGGATCTGCCCGTCCTCGCGGCAACGGAAACCGAGTTCGTCGCCATGGTCGAGAAACTGGAAGAGTGTCTGCAGCTCGTGATAACCGTCCGGGCGGCGGCCGAGGATATGCAGGAACAGGTTGAGCTTGGCCGGGGCGGGCAGGATCAGTTGGGCGTCATGCATGGGGTTGGTTCGGTTCGGGGAGTCATTCCTCTCTCCCTCGTGGGGAGAGAGGGGGTGTCGGCGCTAGCGGCCCAGCAGGCGCGGGCGCCAGTCCTTGATAACCAGGGTGATTTCCAGGTCCTTGCCGTAGAGCTTCATGCGCGAGGGCAGGGCGAAGCCGTCCTGCTCCAGGTAATCGAGATAGTCCACCCGCCAGTCCTCCTGGGTCAGTCTCGCCAGGCGGCTGTCGGCGTCTAGCGTCAGCTGGCTGCGGCTGTCGGGTTCGGGGAGGCCGCGTATCCACCAGAGCAGGTGGGAGACGGGCAACTGCCAGCCGAGCTGTTGTTCCAGCAGCGCCTCCGGCGATTCGGCGCTGTAGCGCCCCTGATTGGCGATTTCCAGCTCGGTGGCGCCGGGGCGACCGATCAGGCGGCTGGCGCCCTGGCCCAGCGGGCCGGAGAGGCGGATGTCGAAATACGACTGGCGCTGCAGCCACTGCAGAGTAGCGCTGCCGGAATCCTCAGGCGTCTTTAGGCCGAGCTTGCCGGTGATCTGCCAGCCGTCGATCTGGCTGATCTGCACCTTGTGGGCCTGCCACTGGGCAGGGTTGCCCTGGCCCTCCATGAGTTCGCGAGGCTGCTTGGCGGCGCAGCCGGCAAGCAGGGTGAGGATGGCAAGCAGAGTCGTCAGGCGTTTCATGGCGTCAGGGCTTCTCCGATCCGGTCAGGCGTTGCAGCGTGCGCAGCAGGGTGGTGTTCTCCGGGTCGCTCTTGAGCGCCTCGGCCCACACCTTGCGTGCCTCGCGCTGCTTGCCGCGCACCCAGAGCACTTCGCCCAGGTGTGCGGCGATTTCTGCGTCGGGCATCTTGTCCATGGCCAGGCGAAGCAGGCGCTCGGCCTCTGCCAGGTTGCCCATGCGGTAGTTCACCCAGCCCAGGCTATCGATGACCGCCGCGTCGTCCGGACTCAGTTGATAGGCCTGCTC
This sequence comes from Pseudomonas sp. RL, assembly GCF_000647775.1. Lineage (NCBI taxonomy): Bacteria > Pseudomonadati > Pseudomonadota > Gammaproteobacteria > Pseudomonadales > Pseudomonadaceae > Pseudomonas > Pseudomonas sp. RL. The sequence continues at coordinate 1,899 of NZ_JBOY01000161.1, forward strand.
GATCAGGCGGCGGGCTTCCTCGTAGCGGTTGGTGCGATCGGCCAGCGTGTAGCCCAGGGCGTTGAGGGCCATGGCGTTGTCCGGTTCCTGTTCGAGGATGAAGCGCAGGTCGCGCTCCAGTTGCGCCAGGTCACCGCGCTTCTCGGCCAGCATGGCCCGGCTGTAGAGCAGGTTGAGGTCGCCGGGATATTCGGCGAGAGCCTGGTCGATCAGGCGGCTGGCGCGTTGCGGCTGGTTGTTGCGCCCCCAGGCCTCGGCTTCGATCAGGTAGAGCTGCACCGCGTATTCCGGATAGCTGGCGCGGGCTTCGCGCAGCAGGCGCGCCGCCTCGCTGCCTTGCTGGCGTTCAAACAGCAGCGTGCTCTGGCGCGCCAGCGCGGGCAGGTACTCATTGCCCGGCTCGATCTGGGCATAGGCCTCCAGAGCCTCCTCGGGTTCGCTGAGCTCCTCGTAGACGCGCCCCAGATGCAGCAGAGCAGCGTTGCGATGAGCGTCGCGTTCGAGCAGCTCTTCCAGCAATTCACGGGCACCCTGCCAGTCTTCGATTTCCATGCTGACCAGGGCCAGGGAGAAGCGCAGGTCGTCGTCTTCCGGGTGCTGCTCCAGCAGTTCCGAGAACGCCTTGTGCGCCTCGGGTAGCTTGCGCTGGTCGACCAGCAGGCGTGCCTCGGCCAGGCGCAGGCGCTTGTCGTCCGGGTGCTGGCGGATGCCCTTGCGCAGCAGCGGCAGGGCTTCGTCGCCGCGATCCAGGCTCTGCAACAGCCGGGCGCGCAGCAGCAGGGCGCCGACGTCACCCTTGCGCAGCGCCGGGTGGTCGAGCAGCGCCAGAGCCTCTTCGGGCTTGCCGTCCTGCTGCAGCAGCAGGGCCTGGCCGAACAGCAGCTGGGCGTTGTCCGGGTACTTCTGCAGCAACTGATCGAAGCTGGTCATCAGCCCGGCGCGGGTGTCCGGGTCGGTCTCCGCCGCGGACAGCGCGAGGAAGTCAAAGTGCGGATTGCCCTTGTGGCGCAGGATGTTCTCCATGTGTACGAGGGATTGCTCGAAGCGCCCGGCACGGGCCAACTGGATGGCTGCGGCGCGCTGTGCCTCGATATTGCTCGGGTCGCTGTCAGCCCAGATGAGTGCGCTGTCGAGGGCCGCCTGGGTGGCGCCCAGGTACTCGGAGATGCGGTAGGCGCGCTCGGCCACGCCGGGGTCGCGGGTGGCATGGGCTTCGCGCAGGTAGTTGGCCAAGGCGATGTCGAAGCGGCCGCGCTGGCCGGCCAGTTCGGCGGTCAGCAGCGCAAACAGGGTGTCCGGCGTGAACGAGGCATATTCCACCGGCTCGGGTGCGGCGGCGGTTTCAGGCTCGGTGCTGCGCGAGGCGGAGGGCAGTGTCTGGCAGCCCAGGAGCATGAGGCCGGCCAACAGCGTGACGAATATCTTCATGGAGGGGTAACTCACCTGCTTTGCGCCATCATGACACAGGCCTGCCGGCAAGCCCATCGGCGGGGCAGGGTGGATGGGAGTTGTTCAAACACGGGCGACATAGGAGAATTGCGCGCTTCCCTGATCCGACCTAAGACGTGCATGGCCTTCCTCGCCCTTGGTATCAACCACAAGACCGCTTCCGTGGACATCCGCGAGCGGGTGGCGTTCACGCCCGAGCAGATGGTCGAGGCGCTCCAGCAGCTCTGCAGCGTGACGCCGAGCAGTGAAGCGGCGATTCTCTCGACCTGCAACCGCAGCGAGTTGTATCTGCACCAGGACTGCCTGCAGGCCGACCGGGTCCTGCAATGGCTGGCCGATTACCACCGCCTGAGCCTAGACGAGCTGCGCCAGTGTGCCTACGTGCATGCCGACGAGCAGGCCGTGCGCCACATGATGCGCGTGGCGTCTGGGCTGGATTCGCTGGTGCTCGGCGAGCCGCAGATCCTCGGCCAGATGAAATCCGCCTACGCGGTGGCCCGTGAGGCGGGCACCATCGGCCCGCTGCTGGGTCGCCTGTTCCAGGCCACCTTCAGCACCGCCAAGACCGTCCGCACCGACACCGCCATCGGCGAGAACCCGGTGTCCGTGGCCTTTGCCGCCGTCAGCCTGGCGAAGCAGATCTTCAGTCGGCTGGAGAACAGCCAGGCGCTGCTGATCGGCGCCGGCGAAACCATCACCCTGGTCGCCCGCCACCTGCACGAGCAGGGCGTCAAGCGCATCGTGGTGGCCAACCGTACCCTGGAGCGCGCCCGCACCCTGGCCGACGAGCTCGGCGCCCGCGCGGTGCTGCTCTCCGAGATTCCCGATGAGCTGGTCCACAGCGACATCGTCATCAGTTCCACCGCCAGCCAGCTGCCGATCCTCGGCAAGGGCGCCGTCGAGCGCGCGCTGAAGCTGCGCAAGCACAAGCCGATGTTCATGGTCGACATCGCCGTGCCGCGCGACATCGAGCCGCAGGTCGGCGAGCTGGAGGACGTATACCTCTACACCGTGGACGACCTCCACGAGGTGGTGGAGGAAAACCTCAAGAGCCGCCAAGGCGCGGCGCGCGCCGCCGAGGATCTGGTATCGCTGGGCGCCGACGAGTTCATGGCCCGTCTGCGCGAACTGGCCGCCGTGGACGTCCTCAAGGCCTACCGGCAGCAGGCCGAGCGCCTGCGCGACGAGGAACTGGCCAAGGCCCAGCGCCTGCTGCAGAACGGCGGCAGCGCCGAAGACGTGCTCGCCCAGCTGGCCCGCGGCCTGACCAACAAGCTGCTGCACGCGCCGAGCGTGCAGCTCAAGCGGCTCAGTGCCGACGGTCGCCTGGATGCGCTGGCCGTGGCCCAGGAGCTGTTTGCCCTCGACGAGACGAAGAAATGAAGGCATCCCTTCTGAAGAAGCTGGAAGGGCTTCAGGACCGCTACGAAGAGCTCACCGCGCTGCTCGGCGACGCCGAAGTGATCGGCAACCAGAACCAGTTCCGCGCCTATTCCAAGGAATACGCCGAGGTGGAGCCGGTGATCCTCGCCTACCGGGATTTCTGCAAGGTGCAGTCCGACCTGGATGGCGCGCGGGAAATGCTCAAGGACAGCGATCCGGAGCTGCGCGCGATGGCCGAGGAAGAGGTCGAGCAGGCGCGCGCCGAGCTGGAGACACTGGAGGATCGCCTGCAGCGCATGCTGTTGCCGCGCGACCCCAACGACAGCCGCAACGTGTTCCTGGAAGTGCGCGCCGGCACCGGCGGCGACGAGGCGGCGATCTTTGCTGGCGACCTGTTCCGCATGTATTCGCGCTATGCCGAGAAGCAGGGCTGGCGCATCGAAATCCTCTCCGAGAACCCCGGCGAGCACGGCGGCTACAAGGAAATCATCACCCGCGTCGAGGGTGACGACGTGTACGCCAAGCTCAAGTTCGAGTCTGGCGCGCACCGCGTGCAGCGCGTGCCGGAAACCGAATCCCAGGGCCGCATCCATACCTCGGCTTGCACCGTGGCGGTTCTGCCCGAGCCGGATGAGCAGGCGGCCATCGAGATCAACCCGGCGGATTTGCGCGTCGACACCTACCGCTCCTCCGGCGCCGGCGGCCAGCACGTCAACAAGACCGAATCGGCGATCCGCATCACCCACCTGCCTACCGGCATCGTGGTCGAGTGCCAGGAAGAGCGTTCGCAGCACAAGAACCGCGCCAAGGCCATGGCCTGGCTGGCGGCCAAGCTGCAGGACCAGCAGGACGCCGCCGCCCACAAGGAAATTTCCGACACCCGCAAGCTGCTAGTGGGTTCGGGCGACCGTTCCGAGCGCATCCGCACCTATAACTTCCCGCAGGGCCGGGTCACCGACCACCGCATCAACCTGACCCTGTATTCCCTGGGCGAAGTGATGGCCGGCGCGGTCGAACAGGTGATCGAGCCGCTGCGTCAGGAATTCCAGGCCGACCAGCTGGCGGCGCTGGGGGATTAAGCACGGCGCTTTTGTGGGAGCGGACTTGTCCGCGATGCGGTGAGCACCGAAGCCAAAAGCTCGCGAATGAATTCGCTCCCACAGAGCGGCCACGGCCGCAGAGGAGTATTCCTGTCCAATGCCTACCCTCCAATCCCTACTCGAAGCCGCCGACCTGCCCGACTCGCCCAGCCCGCGCCTGGACGCCGAGCTGCTGCTCGCCCACGTGCTGGGCAAGCCGCGCAGCTTCCTGCGCACCTGGCCGGAACACCAGCCCGACGCCGAGCAATACGCGGCCTTCGAACGCCTGCTGCAACGCCGCCGCGCTGGCGAGCCGGTGGCCTACCTGCTGGGACGCCAGGGTTTCTGGAGCCTCGATCTGGAAGTCTCCCCCGACACGCTGATTCCCCGTCCCGACACCGAGCTGCTGGTGGAAACCGCCCTGCAACTGGCGCCGGCCACGCCGCTGGAGGTGCTCGACCTGGGCACCGGCACCGGCGCCATCGCCCTGGCCCTGGCCGCCGAGCGGCCGGCCTGGCGGGTGACCGGCGTGGATCGTGTCGACGCGGCCGTAGCGCTGGCTGCTCGCAATGGCCAGCGCCTGGGCCTGTCCAACGCGCGCTTCCAGCTCAGCCACTGGTTCGATGGCCTGGACGAGCAGAGCTTTGCGCTGATCGTCAGCAATCCGCCCTACATCGCCGCCGCCGACCGCCACCTGGGCGAGGGCGACGTGCGCTTCGAGCCGGCCAGCGCGCTGGTGGCCGGGGCGGACGGGCTGGACGACATTCGCTCGATCATCGCGCAGGCGCCCCGGCACCTGCTGCCCGGTGGCTGGCTGCTGCTGGAGCACGGCTACGATCAGGCCGAGGCGGTGCGCGCGCTGCTCAGCGCCGCCGGCTTCACCCGGGTGGAAAGCCGCCGCGACCTGGGCAATCACCAACGCATCAGTCTGGGTTGCTGGGAGGCTGAATGACCGAATTGAACGACCAGGAACTGCTGCGCTACAGCCGGCAGATTCTCCTCAGGCAGATCGATATCGAGGGCCAGCTGCGCCTCAAGCAAGGGCGGGTGCTGATCGTCGGCCTCGGCGGGCTGGGTTCGCCGGTGGCGTTGTACCTGGCCGCCGCCGGGGTGGGCGAGCTGCACCTGGCGGACTTCGACCAGGTGGACCTGACCAACCTGCAGCGCCAGATCATCCACGACAGCCACAGCCTGGGCGTCGCCAAGGTCGACTCGGCCATCGCCCGGCTGACCGCGCTCAACCCTGAGGTGCGTCTGGTGGCGCATCGCGCCGCGCTGGATGCCGATTCGCTGGCCGCCGCCGTGGCAGCGGTGGACGTGGTGGTGGACTGCTGCGACAACTTCGCCACCCGCGAGGCGGTCAATGCCGCCTGCGTGTCGGCCGGCACGCCGCTGGTCTCCGGCGCGGCCATCCGCCTGGAAGGGCAACTGGCGGTGTTCGATCCGCGCCGCGCCGACAGTCCCTGCTACCACTGCCTGTACGGCCATGGCAGCGAGGCGGAACTGACCTGCAGCGAGGCCGGCGTGATCGGTCCGCTGGTCGGCCTGGTCGGCAGCCTGCAGGCGCTGGAAGCCCTCAAGCTGCTGGCCGGCTTCGGCGAGCCGCTGATTGGCCGACTGTTGCTGATCGACGCGCTGGGCAGCCGCTTCCGCGAGCTGAAGGTGCGCCGCGATCCGGCCTGTGCGGTGTGCGGAGGACGGCATGGCCAGTGAGGCGCCAGTCGGGGTGTTCGACTCCGGGGTCGGCGGCATCTCGGTGCTGCGCGAGATCCAGGCGCGCCTGCCCAACGAGTCGCTGCTTTACGTGGCGGACAGCGGCTTCGTGCCCTACGGCGAGAAAAGCCCGGAGTTCATCCGCGCGCGCAGCCGCGCCATTACCGAGTTCCTGCTCGACCAAGGCTGCAAGGCGCTGGTGGTGGCCTGTAACACCGCCACCGCGGCGGCGGTCGCCGAACTGCGCGGAACCTGGCCCGAGTTGCCCATCGTCGGCATGGAGCCGGCGGTCAAGCCAGCGGCCAGCGCTACGCGCAGTGGCGCGGTGGGGGTGCTGGCCACCACCGGCACGCTGAAGAGCGCAAAGTTCGCCGCGCTGCTGGACCGCTTCGCCCACGATGTGCGGGTGGTCACCCAGCCCTGTCCGGGCCTGGTGGAATGCGTGGAAAGCGGCGCGCTGCAGAGCGAGGAAACCCGCGCGCTGCTGCAGGGCTACGTGGCCCCGCTGCTGGAGGCCGGCTGCGACACGCTGATCCTCGGTTGCACCCACTATCCCTTCCTCAAGCCGCTGCTGCGCCAGCTGGTGCCCGAGTCGGTGAGCCTGATCGATACCGGCGAAGCGGTGGCGCGTCAGCTGCATCGCTTGCTGGCGGCCCGCGACCTGCTGGCCGCCGGCCCGGCCGCGCCGGCGCG